>DUPY01000037.1 GCA_012838065.1 Acholeplasma sp.
CTCCCGTAGGAGTTTGGGCCGTGTCTCAGTCCCAATGTGGCCGTTCAACCTCTCAGTCCGGCTACGCATCATCGTCTTGGTAAGCTCTTACCCCACCAACTAACTAATGCGCCGCAGGCCCCTCCATAAGTAGTCCATTCGGACCTTTAATAACTTAATCATGCGCTCAAGTTACCTATCGTGTATTAGCAGTCGTTTCCAACTGTTATCCGCGTCTTATGGGCAGGTTACCTACGTGTTACTCACCCGTTCGCCACTAAAGCACCGAAGTGCTTCCGTTCGACTTGCATGTATTAGGCACGCCGCCAGCGTTCATCCTGAGCCAGGATCAAACTCTCCAAAAAATTTTATTTGTTTTTTGTTTAAAGTTTAAATTAGCTCTTTTTTTGTTTTGCTTTTTGTATTTGCTCATCATCATTCAGTTTTCAAAGACCAGTTCGCAGCCTTGTTTGGCGCGCTTTTATATTGTATCATTATAAAAGAAACTTGTCAATACAAAATCCTCACAAAATTCAAAGAATTTTATCTAACAAGTTACCACTACCATGATAAATATAATGGTGGAGGGGGGCAGATTCGAACTGCCGAACCGTTAGGAACAGATTTACAGTCTGCCGCGTTTAGCCACTTCGCTACCCCTCCATTTTTCACTTGCTTATTTATTTTAACTTATTAAAAAGAAAAAATCAACCATAATATGAACTTTTTGGTAAAAAGTTGATTTTTTCCCTTTATAAAGCCATAGAATCTATATTTCGATGTATTAATCATTTATTTTTTTTAAGATTTCTCTTATTTTTTCTTCATCTGATGCTTCGATAATCACTTTGTGATTCTTTACTTCAACTTTTAATTGATGTTTTTCATAGATTGCGCTAATCTCATCTTTAAAGATGCTTTCTTTCTTTACGCGATTGATAGCTTTTGTCTTTTCTTCTTTTTGAGTTAATACTTCAATCGATCGAACACTCAATCCTTCTTTAATTACTTTTCGCGCCAACTTTACAATCTTATCATGGTCACTTAATTTTGATAATGCTCTTGCATGGCCCATAGACAGTTTGTTTACTAATAAATAGTCTTGGACTTCACTTGGTAAATTTAATAAACCTAGCATATTTGTTATATGTGATCGACTTTTACCAATCTTATCTGCTAACTCACCTTGTGTAAGTTTTAAGTGATTCATAATATTTAAATAGGCTTCCGCTTCTTCTAGTGGTGTTAAATCTTCTCGTTGTAAGTTTTCGACCAATGCAATTTCAGCTACCTTTTGTTCTTCATATGGACGAACAATAGCTGGAATTGTACTTAATCCAACTAGTTTGACTGCACGGTATCTACGTTCACCGGAAACAATTAAGTACCCGTCTTTTATTTTTTTTACAATAATTGGTTGGAACACCCCATGTTCCTTTATAGATTGTGCAAGTTCGCTTATTTTCTCTGTGTCAAATACACGTCTTGGTTGATAAGGATTCGGCTTTATTTCTTCTAATTTAATTTCTGTTACTACTTCGCCTTCTAAAACATCATCAACTCGATGCTCATCAATCAAATCAACAAGCCCTCTCCCAATTAGTTTTTTACTTTCTTCTTTCATTTTTCGCAAGAACCTCCTTAGCTAAGGATTTATACAGTTTTGCCGCTGGTGATTTTGGTTGATAAGATAAAACACTCATCCCATATGTTGGTGCAACTTGTGCAGCAACATTACTAGTAATAATTGTTTCAAAAACTCCAGATCCAAAATAACCTTTAAGTTCGTGAACAATTTCCCATCCAGCTTTTGTTCTTTTATCTAACATCGTTAATAAAACGCCTTCTATTTCTAAAGACCTATTATTAACTTTTTGTTGTTTTTGAACAATACGAATGGTATTTAGCAATTGAGTTAAACCGTCAATCGCTAAAAACTGACACTGTACTGGAATTAATACCGAGTCGGCCGCATATAATGCACTTAATGTTAGTAATCCAAGTGACGGCGGACAGTCGACAATAATATAATCATATTTATCTTTAATCGGTTTAAGCTTTTGATAAAAAATATGTTCACGGTCTTCATGATCGATTTTAACTTCTAAATGTGCAAGCTCAATCGATGTTGGCAATACATGTATTTTCGAATTTTTATGTTTGATAATACTTTCTTCGATGGTCTTGTTGCCCATGAGCACATCGAATACACCAGAATATAAGACACTGCGGTTAATACCTAAACTTGCGGTTGCGCTTGCTTGCGGATCCATATCTACAAGTAAAACCCGCTTTTGGTAATGAACCAATGCGGCTGCCAAGTTAACACTTGTGGTTGTTTTACCTACACCACCTTTTTGGTTAGAAACAGCAATAATTTTTCCCATCTTATATCCCCAAATCTATAATGGTTTTTTTAATATTTTTTGATAATCTCTTGGATATCCGTTGATATGTTTTTCTTTAATAATTGTTATAATTGCACGATCGCCATAATCGTTAGGTAATGTTAATTCTTTAATACCATCTATTTTTGCACATAATACCTTTAATGTACTTTGCGCATTTTCAAGTTCTTCTTTATAGTTTTGTCCCTTCATTGCTAGAAACAATCCTTTTTCCTTTAATGTTGGTATACCTAGTTCTAATATTAAAGGTAGCACGCCGAAAGCTCTTGCGGTTACAACATCAAACTTTTTTTGATGCATTAACGCAAATTTCTCTGCACGATCATGATACAAGAAAACATCCATCAACCGCAATTTTTTTGTTAATTCCTCTAAGAAGCGAATGCGTTTATTTAAAGCATCAACAATTGTCACTTTCACATCACTTCTTAAAATCTTTATAGGTATACTTGGAAAACCAGCACCAGAACCCATATCTAAAATATGTGCACCTTTTGGTATTTGGTCAATAATCGTTAAGCTATCGTAGAAATGTTTTATATATACTTCCTGTTTTTCAGTGATTGCTGTTAAGTTCATCTTTTCGTTTGTTTCAACTAATAGATGAAAGTAATCTTCAAATGCTTGAAGCTGTTTTTCATCAACAAAAATATTTAATTCTTTTAATAAAGTCTCTTTAAACATTTAATCACGTCCGCCAGCTTCTATATAAATACGAAGAAGTGAAATATCGGTCGGATTTACACCAATAATACGTGATGCTTGTCCAAGTGTTTTTGGACGAATGCGTTCTAATTTTTCACGAGCTTCACTCGCAATATTAGAAATTTTGGCATAATTAATTGTCTCAGGAATTTGCTTTTCTTCGAGTCTAAGCATCTTTTCAACTTCTTTACTTGCTTTTTCTATATAGCCTTGATACTTCACTTGAATTTCAACTTGATCATAAATTTCATCATCAAATTGTTCTTTAACAAAATATTTAATATCTTGTTGATTAATTTCTGGGCGTTTCAATAATTCTTTAACACTAAATTTCTCATAGATTTTCGCCGAATTTCTTGATTGAAGATATTCATTGTTTTCCTCAGTTGGCAAAACTTTAGTTTCTTCAATAAGTTTTGATAATGCTTCGATGTTTTTAACCTTTAATAGATAACGGTTGTAATCTTCATCATTTACGAGTCCAAGTTTACGACCATAGTGCGTTAATCTCAAATCGGCATTATCATTTCTAAGTAATAAGCGATATTCAGCTCTTGATGTAAGCAAACGATACGGTTCTGTCGTACCTTTTGTAATTAAATCATCAATAAGTACGCCAATATATGCTTCACTACGTTTTAAAATTAGAGGTTCCTTATCATCAACACTTAATGCCGCATTAATACCTGCCATTAAACCTTGACATGCAGCTTCTTCATAACCACTTGTACCGTTTATTTGACCAGCAGTATATAAGTTTTTCACGCGCTTAGTTTCAAGCGTTGGGTATAATTGCATTGGATTGATTGCATCATATTCAATTGCATATGCATATTTAGTAATAATTGCATTTTCTAATCCTGGTATTGATCGAACCATTTGTTCTTGAACATCTCGAGGCATGGATGTTGATAAGCCTTGTATATATAGTTCATCTAAAAGCATGCTTTCTGGTTCTAAAAATATTTGGTGTCTTTCTTTATCAGAAAAACGTACAATTTTATCTTCGATTGATGGACAGTATCTTGGTCCAATACCTTCAACAGCACCGCCATACATCGCAGACTTATCTAAATTAAGTCTTAATAAGTTATGTGTATTTTCTGTTGTATGTGATAAATAACATAACTCTTCTGGCGCATCGTCGTTATAATTTCCATCATGACTAAATGTTTGACGTTTTCCATCTCCTGGTTGTGGAATAAACTTAGAGTAATCCACAGAATCTTTTTTTATTCTTGGTGGTGTCCCTGTTTTTAGGCGTACCACTTCAAATCCAAGTTCTTTTAGTTGCCCACTAATACCGAAAGTTGTCGGTTCATTACCCGGACCACCTACGGTTTTTTCATGACCAATCAAACGACTGCTGGCAAGATATGTACCTGTTGTAATAACAACAGTTTTACCTAAAATGCGTGTTCCATTTTGTAATAAAACACCTTTTGCTATACCATCTTCAACAATAAGTCGATCAACAAGTTCTTCAAGTAAACTTAAGTTTTCGGTTGTCTGCAAAACTTCCAACATGATTTTTGGATAACGTACTTTGTCAATTTGTGCTCTAAGTGCACGAACGGCAGGTCCTTTTGATGCATTAAGCATCTTAATTTGAATTTGTCCTTTATCTGCACTTTTAGCCATTTGGCCGCCTAATGCATCAATTTCACGGACAACGATACCTTTTGCAGGACCACCAATCGATGGATTACAAGGTAAAGAGGCGACCTTGTTAAGGTCACCAGTTATTAATACTGTTTTTTTATTCATTCTTGCCATGGCAAGAGCCGCTTCAATACCAGCATGGCCAGCACCTACGACTATACCATCATATATCATAGAATCACACTTCTTTATTATTAGATTTCAGTAAATACCTTTGCGATATTTTCTTTAGTGAAACCAAAGTGTTCAAAAGCAATTTCCGCTTTCGTGCTTGCTCCAAATGTAGTCATGCCATAAACGTTTTGAGTATATTTATAAAATGACATTGGACTTGCCATCTCAATAGCAAGTGTTTTAACCCCTTTTGGCAAGATACTTTCTTGATATTTCTTAGGCATCTTATCAAATAAGAACATTGAAGGCATACTTACAACACGAATGTCGAGTCCTTTTTCTTTTAATAACGCTTTAGTTTCCATAGCAAGTTCAACTTCTGAACCTGTAGCTAGTAAAATACCGTCTAAACGTTTTTCTTCTTTTGAGACAATATAAGCGCCTTTCATTACGCCATCATAACTTGTTGTGTCATAGTTTTTTACATTTTGACGCGTTAATACAAGTGCTGTTGGTGTTGTTTTACTTTCTAACGCTATCTTCCAAGCAGCAATTGTCTCATTTGCATCTGCTGGACGAATAACGTTGAAATTAGGGATTGCTCTTAAACCAGCTAATTGTTCAATTGGTTGATGCGTTGGTCCATCTTCGCCCACACCGATAGAATCATGCGTAAATACTGCAATTGATGGAATATTCATAATTGCCGCAAGCCTTAAAGCAGGTTTCATGTAATCTGAGAATACGAAGAACGCACCACTGAATGCTTTTAAGCCTCCATATAATGTTATACCATTAACGATAGCTCCCATCGCATGTTCACGCACTCCAAAATTAATATTTCTACCTTGTGGTGTTGCTTTTGTGAAGTTTCCATCACTACCTTTAGCTTTCGTAGATGATGTTAAATCTGCTGAACCACCAATGATGTTTAAGTTTTGTTTTGATACATGGTCTAAAACTTTACCACTCACATTTCTTGTAGCATCTTTTGAAGTTTGTGCGTAAGCATTTAATTCATCTAAGTTTACAGTTACTTTTCCTTTTAAGAAATCCTTTAATAATTGATAGTCTTGTGGGTATGCTTCACTGTATGCTTTTAATTGCTTTTTCCATTTTGAATATGCACGTGAACCACGATTTGTTACTAATTTTTTGTAATGTGCATAAACATCTTCATCGATAACAAATGGATCGTTTTCCCAACCAAGAGTTGTTCTTAAGTTCTTAGCTTCATCCATACCAATTGGTGAACCATGAACTTTTGATGTGCCTTGTACGTTTGTACCATAACCAATCACAGTTTTAATTTCAATGATTGAAGGCTTGTCTGTTTGTTTTTTTGCTTTTTTAATTGCGCGGTCAATCGCTTTAACGTCGTTGCCGTCTTCAACGTAAATATAATTCCAGCCCATGGCTGTAAATTTCATTTTATGGTTTTCACTGTATGCTAAGTTAACTGGTCCATCTAATTGAATATCGTTTGAATCGAATAACACGATTAATTTATTCAACCCTAAGTGTCCGGCAAGTGACATAGCTTCTAAAGCTACGCCTTCTTGTAAGTCACCATCGCCAACTAATGCATAAGTGTAGTTATTAATAATATTTAAATCTTCTTTGTTAAATCTTGAAGCTAAATGTGCTTCAGCAATTGCCATACCTACAGCGTTTGAAACACCTTGTCCTAATGGACCACTTGTTGTTTCAACGCCACTTGTATGACCGTACTCTGGATGTCCAGGTGTATTTCCAATTTGTCTAAAGTTTTTAATATCGTCTAAAGATATTTTGTATCCAGCAAAATGATTGATTGCATAAAGTAAAGCTGAACCGTGTCCTGCAGATAAAATGAAACGGTCTCTACTAATCCAATCTTCTTTTTTCACGTTCACATTTAAGTGTTTAGTAAATAACGTATAAACCATCGGTGCAGCACCAAGTACAATACCTGGATGCCCACTGTTCGCTTGGTTGATTGCGTCAACCCCTAAAATTCTTAATGCGTTAATTGCCTTAATTTCCATAATCTTCATCTCCATTATCCGTTGATTCATTTTCTGTGTCTATCTCGGTTGCCTCAGTCTCAGTTGTTTCTTCATCAAACTTATAATAAGCTTTATAATACTCATCTTGTTTTTGCAATAATTCATTATATTTTTTATCACCTAAAGCTTGTACGATTGCATCGCGAGCTTTAGTATTTTCATTTGCGATATATTTTCTAACATAGCGTGTTTGAACAATGTTCGCACCTAGTACAACAATTAAAGAACCAATTAAAATGTTCGTTAATTGATCAGGAAACCATAAAATACCTACAAGAGCTACGATTAAATAAAGTAATGCAATACCGCCTAAAAAAATCGCCGTAACTTTACGATACTTTTTACCAACACTCACTAAGAAATTGATCCATACTTTGTTAATTTCTTCTGTATAGAACCCATCCATAGCTTCAAAATAACCTTTTTCGACAATGAGTTTAAATGCTTTGCCATCACTTGTCCATTCAGCAAAACGACCTCTACCAGCAAATTGTGCTAAGAAAGGAGTGTCGTTCATGTAATGTATTTCTACTTGTCTTCCATCGATTTGTTGAACCACTGCAGGTTCGCCAGTTAACGCTTTGAATATTTTATTTTGCATTTTCATAGTTTTATAACTCTCCTCGATAATTATTATATACTTTTCTCCGTGTTTTTTAAATAAAAACCCTCACTAAGCATCACCACCCACATAGAAGCAATGCTTATGGCTGCTTCGATCAAGACCTGACCAGGTTCACATCCAACTATTGAATGGTGATGCTTAGTGAGGATTACCTCTTCTTTTAAAAATTCAGCAAAATCATTATACTACGTATAATCATTTTTTTCAAGTTTATAGCGAAAAGTGTCATTTTTCCCTTAATTTCTTGAAAAATGTTTGTAATAACTCTTTCGACTCATCTGCCATAATACCTCCAGTTTTTAAAACCTTATGGTTAAATGGCGTTTCAAATAAATCAATGACACTACCTGTGGCGCCCGCTTTATTGTCTTGTGCAGCATAATATACATGACGCACTCGTCCTTGAATCATCGCTCCTGCACACATCGGACATGGTTCTAAGGTTACGTAAACATCACAATCTTCAAGGCGCCATGAACCGAGTTTTTTACTCGCTTTTTGCATAGCGAGAAATTCGGCATGCGCCATGAAAGATTGGTTTTTTTCTCTTAAGTTGTGGGCTCTAGCAATAATTTTATCGTTATAGACAACAACAGCACCTACAGGAACTTCATCTTTTAAATAAGCTTTTTGTGCTTCTTTAAAAGCTTCCTTCATATACTTATAGTGCTTTTTTTCCAATAACTTCATGACATTGTCTTGCTCTTGGCTCATAAGATTCATTTGCTCCTACATATATTAATGCATCATTGTAGTTTGCTGGTTTACCATTAATGAGTCTTTGTGTTCTTGTCGCCGGTTCACCACTTACAACACAAATTGCAGTAAGTTTATTCACTTCATCTGCAATTGCAAGTAATCCTGGCATTGGACCAAATGGTTCACCTCTAAAATCACGATCAAGACCACCAATAATTACGCGAATTCCTTGATCTGCTAAATAATCAGCAATCTTTATAATGCGGTCATCCAAAAATTGTGCTTCATCAATTACAACCGCATCTAAACCTGGTGTAATGTATTTTAAAATATCGTCTGAACGTTCAATTAGAATTGAAGGTTTTTTACTTAAATTATGTGATACAATTTCTTCTTTCTCACTGTAACGGTTGTCAATACTTGGTTTAAATACTAATACATTCTTCTTTGCGTATTCTAATCTTTTAATACGACGAATGAGTTCCTCCGTTTTCCCCGCAAACATTGGACCACATACAACCTCGATATACCCTACTTTATCGTGTCTTAACATATACTTTTTCCCCTCTTTTAAGAAAAAACGTGATTTTCATCACGTTTTAGTTTTCTTCTTGTGTTGTTTCTGTTTGTTCTTCAGCTTTTGGGCTTACTTTAGCAGCAAAACGTTTGTTAAATTTATCAACTTGTCCTGCTTTTTGAACAAATGTTTGTGCACCTGTGTAGAATGGATGTGAGTCAGCTGACACGTCAACTTTGTACACTGGATACTCTTTACCATCTGCTTCAAAAACTGCTGTTTCTTTGGTATTCACGCTTGATTTGATTAAATATTGTTTTTTAGTTTGTGAATCTTCAAATATAACCAAACGAGTTTTTGGATGTATATTTTGTTTCATTACACTTCTCCTTCCGCCATGACCTATTGTCATAGTAAGTTTAGCGTTCATATTATAACATTTAAAAATACCTTAATCAAGTACTTTTACTAAAATGTTATTTTATCGTTACATCCCTAATTCTGGTTCTGAAATTTCATCAACCAATTCAAACGTTTCTAAGTCGCTTTCTTTTGGAAAATCGCTAAGTTTTCCGTTGTATCTAATGACAAATCCAAAGTCTTTAATTTCACCATGAATTTTAATATAGTTTGTATCATCTATGTTATATTCAAAGTTTTCAACTTTCGCATTGAATGTCATCGATATCGAAGTTAATACTTTATCCACAATCTCGATTCTAAAGTCATATTCAAAATCAGTGATTGCCTCCGTAATGATATTTAAGAAAGAATTAACGGTAGGGTTTTCTCCTTCTTCATCAACTAAACTGATGAATTGTGCGAGAACATCTTCAAGTATTTGTTCCAAAGTAGCTTTTGTAAGTTGATAGCGAATGACATATCGATTACCATCTTTATAAACTTTAATGAAATCTGCTAAATCTTCCATTGCTTCCATTTGTTCGCTAATTTCATCAAAACTTGGAAGTTTAAATCCTTCTTCGAGTTGATTTTTATATTCTTCAATATTCTTACGATACTCTTCTTCACTTATTATATCTAATTCAACTTTTTCTTTTGAATGATATTGAACCGATTTGTTTCCTTCTTTTGTTGTGTAATTTTGTTGAACATAACCTAAACCTTTATTCATATATACAAAGGTATTGGATGCAGATATTTCAATATTATCCGTACCATTATCTGTATCACCATTATCATAATCTACAGTGTACGTATTAGAAACTTTAACTTCTAGTTTATTTAGTAGAGCATATAACGCAAACTCATTAAATGTTTCGCCTAAGACAACATTTAATAGCGCGTCAACTTCAGCATCAACATCAACCTTTCTATATATATCCATAGATCTATAAATTGGCTCATCCGTTTTATAATCAAAACCATCAAAGTAACTTTCAGTTAATAAGGCTTCAAAAACGCCTTTAATTGACCCTTTTAATTCGGCAACAATATTACCTGTAATTTCAGGCATCTCCATTGTTTGAAGTAATTCATACGTTTCTTCTAAGGATACTTCAATCAAATCACCTTCATTAACTTCTGGTAGGTCTGTATCAGCGCCATCATTTATACACCCAACCAGCGCAA
>DUPY01000038.1 GCA_012838065.1 Acholeplasma sp.
TCCAGCGTGCATAAAGTGTACGATTACCAGTTCCACTAATTTCAGTAACTTGTGTGCCACTATTTAAACCTGTAAACCATCCAACAAAATCATAACCTTCACGTGTAGCATCTAATAATACATACGGCGTATTTTCAACTGTGTATGTTGTTGGGTTAGAATGTTCATCATTTTCAATATTGCTATATATAATGTTATATGAAATTGCATCCCATTTTGCATAAAGTGTTATATTCTCATTAAATACCGAAAATACGTATGGAACTTGTAACAATTCATCACTATACCATCCACCAAATGAATACCCTTCTTTTGTAGGTTCCACAATGTATGGTACTTGCGTATTATATGCACCACTTACTTGTTCTATACTACTACCATCATTTGTTTCAAATGTAATCGTGTATATGTTTGCTACATATACTGCGGTAAATGTATAATTTCCAGTAACTGAATGTCCAACAGGATCCTCATCCCAAGATGGAGCTACTTGATCATAGTGATTTTTTTCTGGAATTAGCGGAACGTCATCTGCTGTTAAATCTGTAAATGCGTCAACAGAAAGCTCTTTTACTTCTTCACCATCAATAACAAATTTAATCGTGTATTGTCTAATTTGCCATCTTGCATAAAGTGTAAGATCGCCTGTTGTACCAGCAGTTATTGATGTAACTTGGTTTCCGTCTTCAAGACTATCAAACCAGCCTACAAATGTATGGTGTGTGCGATTTTGTAGGGAAACTAAATCAAATGTATCTTCAATTGTATATGTTGTACGGTTACTATTTAAAACACCTTCCGTGTTTTCATAAGTAATTGTATATTGAATTGGTAAATAACGCGCATAAAGCGTTTTGTTTCCAGGTCCAGCGACAGTCGTAACTGGAGTATTACCTACAACTGGTTGGTCAAACCAACCAACAAACGTGTAACCTTCTCTTACAGCTGGTTCTAATGTAACTGGCGTTGCTATAGTGTATGTTGTTGGGTTGTCGTGTACACCATTTTCAACATTTTCATAAGTGATGGTATAAACGTTAGTTTTCCATCTTGCATAAATTGTCTTAGAACCTGTGGAGCCAACAGGTATTGTTGTAACTTGGTTTCCGCCCATCTCGCTATCAAACCAACCAACAAAGGTATAACCAACTCTAGAAGTTGGATTAGAAAGTGTAATTGTTGGTGTTTCAATTGTATAAATGTTTGGATTACTATGCGTTGCTGTATTTAAACCACTATAGGTAATCGCATAGTTAATTGTTTGCCATTCAGCTTTAAGAACTAAACCATTGACTGGCATTGTATTTGATGGACCAAAAGTATATACTGTATTATTCACAGTTCGCCATTCTTTAAATGTATAACCTAAACGTGTTGGTGTTTCTGGGTTTAACATTTGAGCGAAAACTTCATAAGTATACACTTTTTCCTCTTCATTATTTTGGAAAAGACCACCATTCGCATCTAATACTAATGAATATGTTTTTTTAGTATAAAGTGCATTGACTTCTAAATTTGATGTAACGTTTGAAAAATCTTTATCCCAACCAGTAAATTCATAACCTTCAACTTCTGGTGGCGTTGGAGCAATAGCTGCACCATTTTCAATGACAGTACGTGTCGCTAATTCAATACCATCATGTCCTCTAAACGTTACTGTGTATGTAATTGGACTAAAAAGAACGGTAATTTCGGTGTTTTCTGTTACTTTGAAAGTTGTTAAATCTTCGGAATAGCCCACAAATGTATATCCGGATTTTGTAGGTTGTGGATCTAATGGTGATAATGAACTATTATGATCCACAGTTATTGTTTCATATACAATACCTTCAACATCTTTAAATACAACTTCATACGTTTTAATTGTGTATACGGCTTCAACAACTAAGTCACTCGTAATATTTGAAAAATCTGTAATGCTCCAACTTGCTACATATCCTTCTTTTTCAGGAAGTAACGGAATGTTTGTTAAAGCTTTACCATGTTCAACATTTCGAACAGTTTCATTACCATCTTCATCGATAAATGTCACTTTATACGAATTAACAGACCAACGTGCATAAAGAGTCTTATTTTCTCCCGGAATTCTGTTTTGCGTAAATTCTTCTGTCAAGTTGTCGTTTTGATACCAACCGATGAATCGATAACCTGTACGTGTTGGTGTCGGTAACGTAAATATTGAATTATATACATCTGTTATTAAAACATCATCTTCTCCGTTATTTAACTTGAGTGTGACTGTATACGAATTGATTTCCCACTTCGCATAAAGTTTCATGTTTCGGCTTGCACCTTCCTCAAAGTCAAAAAGCGTTTCAAATGAGTCTTCTCTAAACCATCCTTTAAATGTGTGTCCTGTTCTAGTTGTCACTGGTTCTTCAAAAGCTTTTAATTGTGAAACTTCTTTTGCAGGAACGGCAGTACCACCGTTTGTTTCAAACGTAATGGTTACTTTTCTATCACCACACGCAACGAGGATCAACGAGAATATTAAGATTAATAGAATACTTTGTAATTTTCTCATAGTTCTTTCCTTTCTAGTCCAAATCTGGAACTATAATATCGCCTGGCATTTTAAACATTAATATAATTTCGTCAGACTTATTTGTTTTTTCATCTTTTATTGTTATAGTTACTGCATTTAATCCGGCTAAATTACCAAAAAATACATAAACCTCGCTATTGATAATATCAATCAACACACTAACTTTTGAAGAGTCCGCATATGCTCGCAACAAATTATCATCCGCATTTTCAGGCCCAATTTCATATTTAACGATGTATGTTAAATTATCTTCATTGACAAAATCTCTAATATTTTTGATTTTATCGCCATCTTCATTGAGTTCATCATAATCTGTAATTGCAAGAGATGCAATTGGAATTGGCGAATTGCTTTCACCAGTCGTTGTCCATACTGCAATAACCATAATTGATAATAAGCTAATTAGCAAGGCTAACAAGACAGAAATTTTCTTTGTCATATGATTGCCTCCTAATACTCAATATCGACAAAATATGCTTTTAAGTTTATGTTAAACATAATGAGTCGATATACCATTAATATAAATGCCAATGCAATTAAAATTGGCCATGCGATGTTGCGCATAAATACAAACAAGACTAATGCGATAATACCAAAAAATAACGATATGCCTAAACCAGTTGAAAGCGACTTACTTATGTTATCATTATTCGATAACGTGCCTTGTACTGCATAGTCACTCAGTTTTGGATCGAGTAAATCAATTTGAAAACTTTGGAAAATATGTCCAATGTTAACTAAGTTTATAAAAACAAATAATAACCAAATGTTTTCTTTTGGGAAAACAGGTAAAGCTCTTGCAAATATAATAAAACTGATTCCAATAACAAATACTGTAAAAATAATGTTAAATGTTATTTTAGCCCACGCAATTTTCGATGTATTTGAAGGTGCTGTTTTTAATAAAATAAACTCATACCCTTCTGTCGTAATTGCTGTAGCTGATGCTGTATTTGAACTTGTAACAATAATTAAAGATATTAAGACATTAAATATTAGGACAAATTGATTACCTAATGATGATCGATTAATGCCCATATAAATATAATTAAGCACATACATGAAAAACGGTAGGCTTAATAAACTTGCATAGTTACTAATAAGTTCATTTGGTGTTCTTCTTGCAATTGTAAATTCTTTATTTAAGAACGTTAAAAACATCGTACGTGTTTCAACAGCCTTTTTAGTTTTAGGTTTTCTTACTGTATTTTCATAACTTGATGACATTAAGTTAAAATAAATTGGTTTACTAATTAAATAATTTAAACCTAAAATTGTAAGTGTTGAACCTAGGATAATTAAGAAATTAACTACATAATTAATTTGGAATAAGAATTTCCCAATAACAGTATAAATACTACCTATAGACGCGATTTTGTATAACACAAGTGTCAGTGAGATAATGAACTGGTTATACAATTGAACAATACGTATAGGTGTTTTAATTTGACTTACAATACTATATGTAAGAAAAAATAGCCCCGCAATACCTAAAATAATTAAAATAAATGTTAAGTATTGTCTTTGTTTTAAGAAATTTTTAATATAAGAAACTGGAATAGATAAGAGTGTTGCAATCCCAACTGATATTAGTGGGAAAATGACCATAATGAAGATAACATTGATATAGTAAAGTGCCGATAGTCGATTGTTATATCCGAATGCAATTAAAAGCGGTAATATTAAATACAAATTACGTATAAACTCATTCACATAATAGACAATCATTTTACTTATAAAAACTTCGTCACTTCTTACAGGTAATGAGAATAAAATCGCATTATCTTTACTATGATATAAATCTGCACTTAATGATGTGATTGCTACAATAATATTTAACCCTTGCGTAAGAATTAAAACCGCAATAACAAAGTACTCATTTGTTGGAATATATAATATGTTTTTTACAAAATGAATAAGTAGCGACATAACAATACTTAGGATAACAACTGCTAATGCTCTAAGTGCGATATGTCGATAAATTCTTTTTGAATTTTTATCATAAAGTTTTGATTTATTACTCCATTGTAACAAAGCTAAAATTTTAATACGCTCAATCATGAGAAACACCTATCTTCTCACGGATACCCGTCATATATAATTCTTCTAATGAGACACCTTTATCTTTTAATATAGAAACATCGTAAACCCCTGTTAATTCTCCTTGAGTAATAACGGCTATTTTTGTACAAACTTTTTCAACAACTTCAATCACATGGCTTGAGAAAAAGACAATATTTCCTTTTTCAGCATGACGTTTCATAATTTCTTTAATTTGGAATGATGAAATTGGGTCTAACCCTGTAAGTGGTTCGTCTAAAATCCAGACTGGTGGTTCATGAATAAGTGACGCAATAACAACAAGTTTTTGTTTCATACCGTGTGAGTATGATTTAACCATTTGGTCAAGTGCATGATCAAGTGATAATTTTTTAGCTAAATCCTTCAATCGTTCATCACGAACTTCAGGTTCAATACGATATAAGTTTGCAACATAGTTGATATACTCCCGACCTGTAAGTTTTTCATATACAGCGTGATTATCAGAAACATAACCGATTCTTAATTTAGCTTCTAGTGGTTGAGATTTAATCGAGTAACCACATATTTCCATTTCACCTTCTGTAATTGACTGAATACCTACAAGGCTTTTTATGGTTGTTGATTTTCCGGCACCATTGTGACCAAGGAATCCAAAAATTTCACCTCGATTAACTTCTAGTGAGAAATTTTTAACAGCGTATCTAGTTGATTTTCCATATCTTTTTGAGAAATTTGTTATTTTTATCATATCCACACCTCCGAGATTCATTGGTTCACTGATGTCTCTTCCATCAAGTAACTCAAGTAAGTTTAAGTAATCCATGCGCATTTGTTGATGCTTGAGTTTTAATCTTCTATTTTGATCAATAAATTGATAACTAGCATCATAAACAAACCAGCTTGCAAACATTAAGAATACAAATGCAAGATAAAAGAGCACTTGGTACAACCAGTAAAATGTAAACGTTAAATCATTATAGCTGAGCGTGACTACATTTTCATACTGCAGTTTACGAATACCAAACATATCTGTTATAAAGTCAGAGTATGTAAAAAAGTAATCGACATTGTCATAATTGTTAAACCAGGCGTTTAATCCGACAACTGCAATAAAGTAAACAGTAAATACTGCAATCGCTTTATACATATGTGATAATACTGGTCTTGGAAACATTCCTAACGCTACACCGAGAATAGGGACGATAAATGCGTAAAGGTGATTGTAACCAAAGTGAATTACAACAAATGAGAAAAAGTCAGTTTCATAGTTTGGTAGAATGATCGCAGCGATTGCGCCAAGTACATTTGCAAAGTAAGAAAAATAAAAGAAACTTTTAATTCTAAAGTTAATAGCAAAGAATAATAAAATAACTGCAGTATTACATAAATGTAATGGTAAGGCTGCTAAACCGCCTCTTCGCATATAAAAATATTGAAAAACGCCTGCAAAAGCCAAAAAAATCATCACAATATCTTTGCTGTCTTGAGTTTTATTCCTCATAGCAAAATATATGATGAACATTAAAACAATTGGTATGATTATTACAAATATATGTGTTGCCGTAAAGTCTTTAGGCACTTCACCATAATTACCAAATAAATTATAAAGTATTGTTTGTGGCATTAAAGCGAAAGCTGATGTAAAAAAAATCGTGATAACTTTCCATATGTCTTTTGCTTTAACAAGCAATTTATCCTTAAGTACATTAAATAAAATAAGACAAGATAGAATCATGAGTACAATCGTTTCAGCTAAAAACTGAATACCTCTTGTTGTACCAACTGAACTTGCAGTGCCATTAAATGCTATTAAGTGGTCCTTGAAAAATACAAGATTTAAGATACTGACAATAATACCTAAAAAACCGACAATGTTCTTCGTGTAAACAGTTGACTTAAATGGGGTGATTATCGCCCACGTTAATGTAACTAACGTTGTCCATCTTAGAAAGATAATAAATATTAAGCGAGACCTTGCTAAAAACCATGTTGTTTCTGCATCGATATTCGTTTCCACATCAACAAGTAATAAGTTGAATACATTGTCAATTGCATCACGAGAAAAAAGGCGAATCAAGTAAATTAAAAACAAGATGACCGCCGTTGTTTTAATTATAAAAATGTAGTCTATTTTTAAACTTTTTAGTTTATTGAACAAAATTATCACTCTTTTCATCTAGTTTTGGCATTATAAGCAAACAATGAGTTTCCATGTTTGTTGGTGGAGACTAGAAGGATCGAACCCCTGACCTCCTGCGTGCAAGGCAGGCGCTCTCCCAGCTGAGCTAAGTCCCCTTTTATATGGTGAAGATAGAGGGATTTGAACCCCCGACCCTCTGCACGTCAAGCAGATGCTCTCCCACTGAGCTATATCTTCTACAGTTGTCATTTGTTTTCAATTGATATTATATCATAAAGAGGCTCTTACAATTACTTTTTTTTTACTTTGACATGTTATTTTAAACATTATAAGTGAAATGAAAATTTTTTCACGTTTTTTTTCATAGTTTTCACTTATTTTTCCTATAAAAAAGCGAAGAAATATCCCTCCGCTTGTTAAATAATGATTTTACCTCTAAAACCTCTAACACCATAATAACTATCCGCACCATTGTGGTATAAAAAAACATGATTAAATCTACGATCACCAAATAACGCTCCACCTAATTTTCTAATATCGTTAGGTGTTAAAAGCCAACTTGATGTTTTTAAATCTACAGGTTCAAGTGCTTGCAATTTTTTGTATTCTTCAAAATCTAGCATGGTAATACCCATTTCTGCTGCCATTTTTTCTGCAGAGGAACGTGGTTTATAAGATTTTCTTGCTTGTAGTGCAGCTTCATCATAACAAATACTTGTTCGTCCTTTAGGTGTTTCTTTTGAACAATCGACATAAATGATTTCATTATTATTACCAATAGAAACAACATCTGGTTCACCTAACGTCTCTTCCATCATCCGAATTGATTTAAGTACATCTTGATTATTATTTAATCGTTTTAAAACATCTTCCCATAATATGCCTGGATGTCTGTGCAAGTTAGCTTTGAATCTTTTTTCTAATATATCTAAAAGTGATCGCATAAAACACCTCTTAATTATATATTTAAAGCAACGATGCATCTATACAAGTTGATTTGCTTTATACGTTTATTATAACTTATACAATTACTTCATCCTAGTAATATACATTTTAAAGAACTACCAAAAATACATGTGCCGGATTATGATCTAATCCAGCACATTCTACTACTTATCTTCTTTTGCCATAAAGTATTTGAAAATTCGTTTAACATCTTCACTTTTCATAAACGGGTATAAAGCGTTGACATTAATATCTTGGTATTTACCATTGATGTATTCATCAGTAAACTTTGTCAAGCAGTCACTTGAAACAAATGGTACTGCACCATAAATATATTTACGATAGTTTTCTTGATTGTCTATAATAAACTTCATAAATAATTTATCACAATCTTCTTTAGATAAAAATGGCATGACTGCAATTAAATTTAAGTCTTTATATTCATCGCTATCTGCTAAAATACCTTCAACAATATCATGAATTGCTTCATCATCTAAAAATGGAAGGGTTGCGATAAGACGACTACTTTTCGAATTTTTCTTTGTTTTAGAAAATAAGTTGTTAATCATATCTCCTATATCATTAAAGTTGAAATTAAATCCTGAATTTTTTCTTCGACTATGACGAGTTCTATTGGTTTTGTTGCCAAAGTCTAGGTCAATATCAAAATCTATATCTGTCTCGTCTTCATCTCTTTTGCTTTCAATTGCTTCTTGTGCTTTTTCTTCAAGTTCTTCTAAGCGATCTAAAAACTCATCTTCTTCATCTTCGTTTGTGAATACTAAATCTTCTTTATCTTTAAAGTTTAATGCATCTTCAAAACTTATTTTTTCAAAGACTTCTTTTCCATCAATTTTTACTTTTCTTAAAATCATTTTTCTTTTTCCTTTCTTAAAAAACTTCTCTCCCCTTGAGTCAGTCTAGGTATTAAGTTTCCTAGATTGCACTCCAATTCACCTTCCTTAATTGCTTTTAATATCATCATTCTTTCAACAGGTGAAAATTGATAGAATACATCAGGAAGATTAACTACAATCTCTTTTTTGATAATACCTTGAATAACGTACATACGGTTTTTACCTTTAAATATATCATCTTCGTCAATGATCGTTTCTTCATTTAAACAAAGAATATCTTCAAAGGATACTTTAAAGAGTTTACAAAGTTCCAACAAGACGTCTATTGATGGAACCCCCGTACCGTTTTCCCATTTTGAGACAAGCTGTCTAGTTACAAAAAGTTTATCGGCAATATCATCTTGAGTTAAGTTGTGTTGTTTTCGGTATTTAGTTATTTTCATACCAACTTTTGTGAAATCAATCATCAAGTTATCCTCCTTACACTTTCATTATAATTGATGAGAAAAACGATGTCACGCAACTTTCGGTTGCATGAAAAAGTAACGTTATTTTATGTTTTTTAAGAATTGTTCACTTTCTATATGATTGTTAAATATATAGATGTTCTTATTTGGATACTGTTTTAATGCTTCATAAATACCTGGTAGGCGTTCTTTTTCAAAGTTTAAAATATACTCCATAAATATTGGATCGAGTTCCTCTTCTACCCATGGCATATCGGGTCTTGGGCTCCCCATCCGTTTTTTAACGCCTTTGATACAAAGAGCAGTTGGTAAATCGAAAAAACAAACTGTATCACATGCTTCAATCCTTGGAATAAGTGTGCGTTGATAATTACCATCAATGATCCATGAATCTTGTTTGAGTATTTCAAATAAGTCTTTATCAAACACTTCTTTAGTCACATTCGTTTTATCCGGTTTATGCCAAATTAAATCTAAGTGGTATAACGGTATATTTGTTAGAATATTTAATTTTCTAGAAAATGTACTTTTACCACTACCAGGTGATCCAATAACTATGATTCTTTTCATATATACCTCGCTTTTACTAATATTCTAACATTATTATAAAAAATGGAAACGTTTATCTATAGATAATTATAAAAACCTTTTCAAAACAGGCTATAATACAATTGAGGTGGATGCAATGAATGAAAATAAATTTAAATTAAGAGAAAAAGATTGGCGTAACGGGGCAATCGTCTATCAAGTGCTTGTTGACCGTTTTTCGCCTTCTAAAAATTTAGAAGAAAAAAAAGAACTTTATGCATTTCCTAGAAAATTAAATCCTTGGAATGAAGTTCCAAAACCAGGTACTTTTTTACCTGAACAAAGATATTGGTCACATGAACTTGACTTTTGGGGTGGTGATTTAAAAAGTTTAAGTTCAAAAATAAATTATATTAAAGATTTAGGTATTAATGTTTTATACTTAAATCCCATCTGTGAATCTTTATCCAATCATAAATATGATGCCACAGATTATTTAGAAATATCAAAAGAGTATGGGACTAAAGAAGATTTGAAAGATTTAATTAATACTGTTCATAACTTGAATATGAACATTATGTTGGATGGCGTTTTTAATCACGTTGGTGTCGGTAATCCAATGTTTAAAAAAGCTCTAAACAATGAGGGCTACCGTGACTTTTTCGATTTTAATAATCAATATCCATATGGCGTTCGCCTTTGGGCGGATGCACCAAGTTTACCAGAGTTAAATTTAGAAAACGAAAGCGTTAAACATTATATCTATAAAGATGAACAATCCGTTATTCGTTCTTATTTAAAAATGGGCGTTGATGGTTGGAGACTAGACGTAGCGTTTGATCTTGGTTTTGAAATTTTAAAAGAGTTAAGAGATTATGCTAGAAAAGATAAAAAAGATGTAATGATCGTTGGAGAAATATGGAACTATCCTGAAAAATGGTTGAAGTCAATTGATGGTGTTATGAACTTTACGTTCCGCGAAATTACGTTACGATTACTACGTGGCGAACTAAGTCCAAAAAAAGCAATGAGCATGTTGAGCGATACAGTTAGTGATGCTGGAATTGAGCCTATTTTAAAATGTTGGAACTTACTTGATAACCATGACGTTGCACGTTTGAAAAATTTACTAGATACAACCAAACTACAAAAATTAGCTCAAGTGCTTCAATTTACATTACCCGGCTCACCAAATCTATATTATGGCACAGAGTTAGGAATGGATGGTGGTAACGATCCAATGAACCGTGCACCAATGCGCTGGGATTTAGTAAATGAGCATAACGAAACATTAACATGGACAAAGAAATTAATTCACCTACATAACCAGGAACGTGCATTAAAAATAGGCGATTTTATTCCATTATATGCAGACAATTTACTATGTTTTATGCGTGTAACTGAAAATGTTGAAGATACATGCATTGTTGCAATCAATCCAAATAATAAGGATGTCAGTGAAACTGTTTTACTTAAAGATTCAAGACTTATGAATTTTTCTGGATTTAACATTATCCTAGGTGAAGTTGCACCTCTAACATTACTTGCTGGACTAATTAATATCAAACTTAAGCCTCATGGTTATGTTGTCTTTAAACCAAAGACAACTGCAGATAAAAGTTATACACCCTATAAGCGCGTTTAAAAACATAAGGCTTGGAAAATTATTTCCAAGCCTTCTTTTTATATTTTTTTAATTGGAACAAGCTCAATATAGCCTCTTGAGCCTATTGGTTCTAATTGAATTCTAGGATTTTCCTTATCCCATGTATAACCCATACTTTCGGGACTAAACTTCTTTATAGCTTCCCATAGTGTTTCAATAGCAACACTGTAGTCTTCTTCCTTAAATGGTTCGCCTGTGAATCTTAAATATGTAGCTTTAGGAAGTTCTATGACTTCAAATCCTTCTGGAATTTCTTTCTCATTAAATGATTCAACTTCAATACCTTGTACATAAATCGATGTGTTTTTTTTAATATACTTTTTGGGTAACCATA
Organism: Acholeplasma sp.; assembly: GCA_012838065.1. Taxonomy (GTDB): domain Bacteria; phylum Bacillota_I; class Bacilli_A; order Acholeplasmatales; family Acholeplasmataceae; genus DUPY01. The sequence continues at coordinate 11,526 of DUPY01000038.1, forward strand.
AACAAACAGGTTCACCATATGGTGATTTCATACTGGATAAGATTCCCCAGACATCACAACCTACTTCCATAGAGTAGTCCATGTAGTTATCCGCTTTAATACCTCGTTTAATAATAACTTTTCGAGCTTCTCTTTCTTCGATACTTATAAATACGTTGTTTACTTTTTCCATGATTGTCTCCTTTTTATCATATTTTTTGTAAGGTATAAATAAGCAAATCGGTTTAATGTGTCTTGAATATTCATAGGGATTTACATGAAACTCACGATAAAAAGCACGTTGATAACCATCAACAGAGTCATAACCAAATGCATAAGCAATATCGATGATCTTCGTATTTGTATCCCGAAGTTTAAGCGCGGATTTTGATAACTTTAATTTTCTAATGTAATCACTTGGCGTTATGTTTAAGACTTCTTGAAAAAGTCTATGTACATGCCAAGGTGAATAGTTTGAGTGACGTGCTAAATCCGCTAAGGTTATTTTTTCCTTAATATGTTCATCTATATATACTTGCATGTCTCGTACGACTTCTACTTTACTCATTTTCTACCTCTATTCATATTTTACAGGACCATGTTACATAAAGTATCGACTTTTCTTGTCATTAGATATCCGTATTCTATTATAAAATAAATAAGGTGTGCACGCACACCTTTTATCGATTAATCTTGATTAAAAACATGTTTTTCAAGATACGCTCTTAATTGTTCAGCATCGTGGTTAAATACATATCCTTGCATACCAAGTGCCCTTGCAGCTTGAACATTCACTTCAACATCATCAACAAAAAAGCTTTCTTCAGGCCTAATATTGAACTTATTAAACAAAATTTCATATATTCGCGGATTAGGTTTTACGACTTTAACATCCGCGCTTATGACTTTTCCATCAAAAAATTTTGATGCGCCTATACGTGGCCAATATAGATGTTGGCGTTGTGCTGCATTTGATAATAAGTAGATGTTAAAGCCTTTTTCTTTAATTGTTTTTATTAAATCATACATGCCGCGAACTTCTTCAATTGGATCATCCCAATAATATATTAGTTTATAAGCGATGTCGTGAAGGTGAGAAGGTAATTTTGTTTTTAAAATATCATGAAACTCGTCCTCTGTGAGAGTGCCGTCATCAAGTCTTTGCCATTCTTTTGAATCGAAAACCTCCTTTTTTAGAAGTTCTTTTTCGTCATTTGTTACATCATAACGTTCGATAAAACGAATCGTATCATAGTATATTAAGACTCTGCCCATATCAAAAACAAAATTTTTTATCATGTTATAACCTCTTTTCTTATGCTAGATGATATGTAAAACTGCTACCTTTAAATATAATGCTTCGTCTGTACCAATTAAAGTTGCGTGATCTTTCCCTTGTGTTCTAAGCTCAACAAGCTGAGCATTCACTCCAGCAGCCACAACACTTTCTTTAATCATATCTAAAAACAAGTTCATTGTTAAATGTTGTGAACAACTACAAGTAATTAAATACCCACCTTTGTTAATTTGTTTTAAGGCAAGCATGTTGATATCTCGATATCCATGATAACCTGCTTTTACTGTATCTTTTGATTTTGTAAATGCGGGTGGATCTAACACGATAACGTCAAATTTCTCACGCATTTTTTTATAAACTCTAAGTTGCTCAAACACATCAGCTTGAACAGCATTGATGTTTGTAAATCCATTAAGTTCGGCATTACGTTTTACTGTTTTAATCGCATCTTCACTTACATCAAGTGCAGTAATTTCGCTTGCTCCGTACTTACTTGCGCAAAGTGAGAAACCACCAACATTGCTAAAACAATCCAATACTTTTTTACCTTTAACATAGTTTTTTAAGTTGTCGCGGTTTTCTTTTTGGTCTAAGAAATACCCTGTTTTTTGACCATTGATTATATCAACTTCTAGTTTTATACCATTTTCTTCAATGGTAATTAATGGAGGTACTTCTCCGTATAAGACGCCCTTTATTTCTTCAAGTCCTTCTTTTTTTCGAACCGAAACATCACTTCGTTCATAAATACCTTTAGGATTAAATAAATCAATAAGTATATCAACAATCATATCTTTACGAACATCCATGCCTAAAGCTAAAAATTGAACGGATAAATATGCATCGTACTTATCAATAATTAATCCCGGTAGTAAATCTGATTCTCCAAAGACTACGCGATAATTATTATCGTAACCCAAACTTAATCTGTAATCATCGGCATTCTTAATACGCTCATAGAAAAAATCATAATCAATTGGTGTTTCATCACGTGATAAAATACGTACAATGATTTTAGATTTATGATTTATAAAACCATATCCAATAAAACGTCCATCATGACCTACGACTTTTGCAATACTTCCTTGAACATCATGACCTTCGATTTTTAATACTTCATTTGCATAAACCCAAGGATGTCCAGCAAGAATTCTTTTTTCTTCACCTTTTTTAAGAGTTAATATATACATTTGTTAATCCTCAATTTTCTATTAAATAAAACTTCACTTCATTATACCAAAGAACTTTAACTTTAATTGTTAATTCTTTTAATTATCGATTAAAAGGTTTATTAAATGAACCTATTTCAATAAGATTGCCTTCAGGGTCTGCAATATAACATGTACGTTGTCCCCATGGTTCTGTCGTAGGTTCTAATACAGATTGTGCGCCTAAGGCAAGCGTTTTTTTGTATGCCTCATCAACTTCTTCAAACGTATCAACATATAATGCAAGTTCAAAATGACCATTAAACCCTTTGATATACGCATACTTTTTACTTGTCATTTTCTCAAAGTCTTTACGCCCGTAGAGCATAAACAGTGTGCCATCTTTAATTAAGTAAACATGATTTGAATCTTCACCTTCTTTAATTTCAAACCCTAAAACGTCACGATAAAAACGAATCATTTGTGACATATCTTCTACAAAAATTCCAACACCATCTAAACGCATATTTATAGACCACCTTTTTTATAATTTTTATGCATAAATTGCTTTGTTTCACAAAATAATTTTAACACATTTAATTTACTTATCTTATGCTATAATATCAATTAAGGCTCATTTCAAAATCTAGGAGGAAAATATGAAAAAAATGATTAAAGTTTTTTGGGTCGTCTTACTTCTATTAGCGATGGCAGCATGTGGTAGTAATGAAGATTCAACGACTTATGAAGTGTTAGTAAATGAAAATATTCAAACAGTATTTATTGTTGGTGATTCATTTACGGCTAAAAGTTACTTTACAATCAAAGGTTCCGATAACTCTACAATTACTATTGAAGATTCAATGATTGATACTTCAAATGTAGATATGACAAAAGCTGGCACTTTTGATATTTTCATTACTTTTGAAGGACAAACAAAAAAAGTAACCATAACGGTTAATGAAAAACCTGTTACTTATACAATTGAAATTAATGAAGAAATATCACCTAAAATATTAAAAAATAGTTCAAATATTGATTTTACAAAGTATTTTATAATTACCGATTCTAATAACAAAAACATACCCGTGTTAGAAACAATGCTTGATATAAGTCAAGTAAATTTAAATGAAGTTGGTACGTATAAAGTCATTTTAAGTTTTAATGATTTAACAAAAGAAATCTATCTTGAAGTTTATGAAGAATCCGATGTGCCGGTTACTTATGAAATTTCTATAAATACTCATGTTTCAACAACAATAAATATTAATGAGTCAAATGTTGATTTTACAAAGTATTTTACAATTACCGATTCTAATAACAAAAACATACCTGTTACAAATGCTATGTTAAACTTAAATGAACTTAATTTAAACAAAGCAGGTACGTATAATATTAGTATCACTTACAAAGATGTAACTAAAACGTTAAGTATTACTGTATTTGAAGAGCCTACTACTTATGACATATTGATTAACGAATCTTTACCTACACGCTTTGAGATCAACACAGATGATATCGATTTTAAAGCTTATTTTACGATTTTAGATAATAAGGGTAATCAAATTACTGTTTCAAACAGCATGATTGATTCCACTAACGTTGATTATGGTGTTGAAGGCACATATGTCGTATACATTTTATATCAAGGCATCGAAAAGGAAATCTCAATTACTTTTTATAAGGAAGAAATTATTGAAGACTTTGATGTATTATTTGATTTAATTAAAAACCTAGAGATCAATAATAAAGGTACAGCAACAAGTAAAAACCAAATTCGCATCAAAGGTACAATATTTATCGATGTTAAAAATGAAACAAAACTTGTCTTTATTACAGATGGAAAAAGTGTCATCCGATTATATGGCGATAGAATGCATAATTATACAGCACCAGGAAATGTCTATGAAGTCTATGGATACTATAAGTCTCACATTTATCAACCAACATTTGAGGTTGTAGCTCCATCAAAGGATATTAAAAAGTTAAATGATGAGACACCTATTACAGAAATTAATGTTAAAGAGGTTTCTCTACAAGAAATTGTCAATTTAAAACGTGAAAGCTTTGTAGAAAATATTGAAAATGGGTACTTACAATCGTTATTAAAAGTTAAAGGATACTTGCAACACGATTCTTCAAACTCTAAGCGTTTTGATTATGCATTAACAACAACTATTGGATATAAAAAAAACATTACTGGTCATATTAATAATGCATTATACTTTAAAAATGATATCGCTGAACTAAGGGAAAACCCAACACCACTCGAACAAGTTTTAATTGATTATGAAGTTGATCCAAAAAAAGATGACAATATTGAGGTTGAAATCTTTGGGGTTATTTATGATTGGAACCCAGATAGTAAGAATTGGCGTATTTATGTTGCTGAAGATATGACAATTGATTATTTAACAAGTAAAAAATAAAAAGAAAGGGCTGTAACGAAATGAAGATTTGATTATCTTCAGGGCGTTCAGCTCTTTTTATTTCTTAATATTATTTTATTGACAATAGTGTATGTCATACAGTATAATATTATCACAGACGAAAGGATGATTTTATGGACCAAACTATTACGAACCTTGTCATAGAACTTAGACGTGGCGTACAAATCATTGTAGTTTTACAATTATTGAAAAA
>DUPY01000002.1 GCA_012838065.1 Acholeplasma sp.
CCATTTACATCCCTATGCATCTTATAACCACACTTACAACTATAATTTCTGCCCTTTGGCTTATTTTTCTTTTTACACGCAGGACATTTGGATGATGTATAATACTCTTTAACTTTAACAAGCTTAATTCCATACCTTGATAATTTATTTTCAAGTTGCTGTACAATCTTTCCAAAACACCATTGAGTTAGTTTCTGTCTTGTAAATCTGCTTCCGTCTTTCTTTTTCTTTGTTCCTCTTGTACAATTATCAAGATCACCATAATAAACTGTATTAATATTATTTTTTAGACAATAATCCAAATATAGTTTTGTAGTTTTATGTACACAATCCTTTATTTGATTATTAAACTTTTCTCTCAATTTAGTTCTAGCCCACATATACCGCTTATACTGTCTACTTCCTTTGGTACACTTACTCATTCTCTGTGCAATTCTACCAAGTTCTTTATTGCGTAATCTTTGGATAGACCTTATCTTTCTACCAGTAATAATAATCCCATTACCATGATTATCAATCGAAGTTATGCTATGTATTTCGCCTAAATCAATAGCCGCCTCATTCTCGGATTGAATTAACTGTTTATTATCTTCCTCTATATATTTAATAGCTAACTTTAGTCCATTTTTATAAACCAATTCAATCTCTTTTATATTATCTGGTATAGTTTTTACATGACATTTTATACGAGGTTGTAATGTTTGTTTACCATCGACTATTATTAAGGGTCTAGCCAACGTAATTAAATGTTTTTCTTTATCTATTCTAATATTTTGATATGTATAACCTGTATTATAAAATTTCTTTTCTTTGTAAGGTAATTTCACTTTGCTACTGTTTTTATGTTTTGCTTTAATCGACCTAAACATAGCATTTCTAGCAGTAAGATATTTAATAATTACAAAGTTAATACTATTAGCCAGAATAATAGGAACACTTTTCTTTAATGTCATTTGTAAATCATGTTGAGATATATAGTTTCCAGTTTGTTGCCGATGTTCTTTATCTAGTTTAATACAAGCATTCCATATCTGAGCAGAATATTTGTTACATTGCATAAGATAATCATAGTCAGATTTATTACACTTTACTGGTACTATCAATGTTTTATATATAATATCACCTCCTGAAAAGCGAATAGATGATTGTTTTTATTGTATATTTGGCTTAAATATTACTATCATACTTGGAAATGGAGCAGGAGATAATTTGTAATTACCTTGCTCATTCCATGATGGCAATGCACGATTTATAAACTTTAGTCTTCCTTTTAAAAATCTAATTTCAGCTTTATTATATATGTACTTATGAAACCATTTTGTATCGGTTCTTGATGGAATAAGCATTACTACCGTAGAACCTTTTAAACTTTCCTTATAGCATTTTTCGACCCATTTACCTATTGATCTGCCATAAGGAGGGTTACAAAATACTGTTTCTCCAGCCCAATCTTTGCTTAAACCATCATCTTCTTGAGTGTAATATTTATCACATTTATGGTTCTCATGAGTTGAACAAGGGTCTAAAGTAAAATGAAATTCATCATTCAAACTGTTAAACAAATCCTGTGGCGTTTCCCACTCATCACTTTTACTACTAAACATTAAATCTGTATTCACTATTTATATTAATCCTTTCTTAAAATCCCAATAAAATATAGCTTTGGTTCAAACCAAATCTCAATTTTATTCTAACTCTGGTATTTGTTCTTTTATGTATTTTAAAATCTTCCATTGTGGCAATCTACATGTCCCCGATATTCCTTTTGATATTGCTACCCAATCTGTTGTTTTTAAAACGC
>DUPY01000039.1 GCA_012838065.1 Acholeplasma sp.
CAATCAAACATGCATGTTTTGTAAGAAACAAACCGATAAAACAGGTTTTTTCTCATTTTTGTACATATTTGATGTAAACGTCCTTTGATTAAAGGATACTTATCCTTTATTTACTTGTTATAAAAGCACTTTTTCGGTATAATTATAAGAAGGAAGGAGAAAAGATTTTTTTCATAGAAAGAGATCTTGAAATGATAATATGAGAATTCTTTTTTGCAGTGGTGAAGTATATCCATTTTCAAAAACAGGTGGTTTAGCCGATGTTGCAGCTTCTCTACCCAAAGCACTACTAAAACTTGGCCATGAGGTAAAAATTATTTCACCTTATTATCAAAACGTCCATCATCGTTTCGGAGAAATAATGACTAAAGTTGGTGAATCAACGGTATCAATGGGAGATATTAACGAACAAGCTACTTTTTATAAAACGGATTATGACAGTATTGAGCATATTTTCGTTGACAGTAAAAACTATTTTGACCGTCGTCGTTTTTATGGACATGTCGATGATGCAGAACGTTTTACGTTCTTTAATTTTGCAATATTAGAAGCCATGGATAAGCTAGATTTTTTCCCAGACATCATTCATATCAATGACTGGCAAACAAGCTTAGTTCCGTACTTTTTAGATGAAAAAAGTCGTCTTGATAGTCGTTACAACATTAAAACCTTACTGTCGATACACAACCTAGAAAAACAAGGTGCATATCCAATAGAAATTGAAAAATTATTTAATGCTAAAAACTATACGTACATTCACTTAAACCAAGTGAACTTCTTAAAATGCGGTATAATGCGCGCATCTGCTATTAATACGGTAAGTGAAACATACCGTAATGAAATTCTTACACGTTTTTATGGTTTTACACTTGATGGTGCATTAAAAGCCCGTCAATATCAACTTTTCGGCATACTAAATGGTCTTGATAGCGATGTATACAACCCAAGAACAGATAAACTTATTTATCAATCCTATGATGAGACTAACTTCGAAATTGGTAAAAAAATCAATAAAGAATCCTTAGTGAGTGAATATAGCTTAATGCCTGATAAACCACTTCTAGCTTTTGTTGGACGTTTTGCAAGACAAAAAGGTATAAACCTTATGATGGATAGTATTGATCAATTTTTAATTGAAGAACGCATAAATCTTATTGTTGTTGGTGAAGGCGAGCAAGAATACGAAACATACTTTGAAGAACTTCAAGAAAAATTCCCAAATTCAGTTTGTTACCAACACGGTTTTGACCAACAATTATCACTACGTGCTTATGCGGCAAGTGACTTATTCTTAATGCCAAGTTTATTTGAACCTTGTGGGCTTAACCAAATGATTGCGATGCGATATGGTTCACTTCCACTTGTTCGTTCAACTGGTGGCTTAAAAGACACAGTTACTCCCTACAATAAGTTTACCGGCATTGGTGTAGGTTTCGCATTTGAAAACTTTGATAGTCAAGAATTTATTGATACACTCAATGAGGCACTCGACCTTTATCACAACAACCCAACAGCATTTAAAGAACTTATTCGTCAGGCAATGCATATCAAACACAGTATTACAAAAATGAGCTTACAATACGATGAACTTTATAAAAAAATCATCGAGGATGCAATTTAATTATGAAACGTAAAACACTAAAAATTACAAGTTATGTCGCATTTATATTTGCACTATACAATATTTTTACACTTGCAACTGGTATTGATGTTACAATGTATAAAGATCTTTTAACGGTTGAAGAGTTAGAAAGCTTTCAAAGTTTACTACGAACAACGACGTTTATCTCATGTATACTTAATTTAGTTGTTGGATACTTCTTCTATAAGTATACGAGACTTGATGATGAAGCGTTATTAGCTAAACGTCGCTACGTTATATACTTTTCAATTATATGTATTTTCTTTTCACTGTTTGTAGGTATTCTAGGATTCATGTCAACAGGAAAAAATTCTACACAAAATGCCATTGCTAATCGCCTTTTAGAACTTGAAAAATTGCATCGAGAAGGCTTAATTACTGATGAAGAGTACGAAAGAAAAAAAGATGATATTTTAAATCAATTATAAAAAAAGTCCAGAAGGACTTTTTTTAAAGTATATTTAAAAGATCTTGTTCTAACTCTTCAGGCACTATTTTTGAATCATAATGACCAACAATATCACCCTGGCGATTAATTAAAAATTTAACAAAATTCCAACGAATACTTTTAATATCAACGGTTTGCTTTAAGTATTGATATAAAGGTATTGTTTTTTTGCCATTAACATTTGTTTTTGCAAACACTTTAAATGTTACGCCATAGTTTAACTTACAAAAGTTTAAAATTTTTTGACTATTTCCTTTAGATTGTCCTAAAAACTGATATGTTGGAAACGCTAAGATTTCAAAACCTTTATCGTTGTATTTTTGATAGAGTTCTTCAAGACTTTCAAGTTGTGGTGTATAGCCACAATGTGTCGCTATATTTACAATTAATAAAACTTTACCTTTATATATGTCTAAACTCGTTTGGGTTCCGTCGATATTTTCGACATTAAAATCATAGACTTTCATCATGTTCAATTACTTCTAAAAGATTTGGATTAAATACTTTTGATTTAATCATTGCAATCTCATATTTATATGGTGGCTTACCATTAACATAAGGTGTTTCTAATATTTTTGGTATATCTTTAAATTTATCATAGTAAACAATATTTAATAATGCATCAAAACCAATATAGCCAAAACCAAAGTTTTCATGGCGGTCTTTTCTTGCACCCATTTCATTTTTACTATCGTTTACGTGAATGACACTAATATACTCAATACCAACAACATCATCAAAGTGTTTCATAACGCCTTCAAAATCGTTTTTAATATCATAACCACTGTCATGTGTATGACACGTGTCAAAACATACGCTAAGGCGTCCTGGACGATTTGTTTGGTCAATAATCGCTTTTAATTCTTCAAACGTTCTACCTACTTCGTTTCCTTTACCCGCCATTGTTTCTAGTGCAATCTTTACGTCTAAGTCCTTTGTGTTGTCTATAACTTGTTGTAAGCCTTGAGCAATCCAAGTTACCGCCTGTTCTCTATCTAAACCAACAGCACTCCCTGGATGTAAAACCATTTGTTTTACATGCATACTTGCTGTACGAATAACTTCTTTTGTTAAAAACTCAACTGCAAATGCACGTTTTTCCGGATCTGGATTTGCTAAGTTTACAATATATGGTGCATGGACAACAACATGATCAAATTGAAGACCACTTTTTGCCATAAGATCACTTGCAGCTTCAATGTTTAAATCTTTAATGCTCTTTCTAATTGTATTTTGTGGTGCACCTGTGTACACCATAAATGCTGTAGCACCATAGTTTAAAGCTTCTTCTACAGAACCTTGGTACATTTTCGTACCACTCATGCCAACGTGGGATCCAATAATAATCATGATTTTTTCCTCCGTAATTTCTTTTGAGCCTTTAAAATAGCTTCTTTATTTTTCTTTTTATAATTTGGTTTGACTTTTTTAGGTTTTTTAACTTGTTTTAATGCTTGTTTTATAATTTCAGCATCTTTGTTTTTCTTTTCTCGTTTTTCAAAACCATTTTTAGTAATATCATATGTAATAAAGTTAATGCCTTGTTTTCTTAAACGCTCAATTTTTCTAACATCAATTTCGTCTTGAATAGTAATAACAATACCCGTATCATTCATTCGTCCTGTTCTACCGCTTCTATGCATAAAAAATTCTAAATGACTTGGTAAATCGTAATGAATGACGTGGCTCACTTTTAAATCAAGTCCACGTGCAGCAAGATCACTTACTACAACATATTGATATTTTAAATTTCTTACTTCTTCAATGACTTTTGTACGTTGACGAATACCAAGTTTTGAACTGATATAGGTTGCATTAACACCCATTTCAGATAAATGTTCAAAGACTGTTTGTTGGTCTTCAACTTTACTTACAAAAATAAATGCTAAATATGGATTTAAGTTATTAACAATATCCGTTAATACATCCAGTCTTGACTTATACTTTGTAATAATCAAGCGATGTTCAATGTTTAAGACATCGGTTTTTGTTGTATCAACAAGTTCGTATTGTCCAAAGTATTTTGAAATAAATGGTTTCATTTGCTCGTTAATTGTCGCAGAAAACAATAGATACTTCGTCTTTGGCATTGCTGATAACAATGGATCAATCATTGATAGAAAATCATAGTCGAACATCATATCCGCTTCATCTAATACTAAATATTTCGCATACTGTATTTTTAAGATGTTTTGATTTACCACATACTCATACAATTTTTGTGGCGTGGAAATAACGATTTGCGGTTGTTTTTTACTTAATTTTTGTTGTAGACGAACACTATCGGTTAATGCGTTAATTTTCATAACATCAAACGAATCATCTGTCATCATTAACATATCGTAAACTTGGTTAACAAGTTCATTTGTTGGAATAATAATAACTGCTTGAACTTGTTCAAAATCTTTTTCTATTTTACCTAAGACAGGCAATAAATACGCGTGTGTCTTTCCTGTTCCGGTTTTTGCTACACCAACAATGTTTTTATTTTGGCTAAAAGCCTTAAAAACACCTTCTTGTATAGGTGTCGCCTTATCAAATTTTAATTCTTTTAATTTTGTTTCTATGTACATGAAATCACCGCTTCTTATTATATCATATTTTGTCTTTAACACCTTTTTTTACGCTATCTGGATATTTCTTATTAATACTATCCATAACTCTAAATAAATCATTTTCGCGCTTACTCATTGTATCATATGTGAACAGATTATAATCAATTTTTAAATCACGCTTTTGCATGACTTGATAAAAGCCACATCCGATTAAGCGAACAGGTTCGTTTTTATAGTGCTGTTCAACAAGTTCTTCAATCGCATGATATAAAATATCACGCTCATCCGTGTAATCATTTAAGACTTGACTACGCGTAATTAGTTTAAAATCTTTTGTTTTAAACTTAATGGTTACACCTTTAGCAATCAATTCATCACTAATTAAGCGGTCATAAGCAATTGAAAACATTTCTTTAATTTCGTTAATAACTAAATCCGTTTGATCAATAGGAAAATTTAGTGTCGTTTCGTTTGTTACAGACTTTGGTATCGCATACTTTTTAGGATCTACAACATCGCTGCTATAACCTAAGATATGTTCAATGTATGACTCATACATCGGTAATTTCATAATCTCAAGAATTTTGGATTTGTTTTCTTTTTTTAAAAAGTCACCAATGGTTAATATTCCGCGCTCTACAAGTAATGGTGCGGTTTTTTTACCAATCCCAAACATATCTTTAATAGGAAGTGGTAAAATTTTTTCTTCAATGTCTCTTCTTCTTATAACAGTTATACCTAAAGGTTTTTTTAGTTCAGAAGCCATTTTAGCTAAAAACAATGTTGGTCCAATGCCAATAGATACCGGAAGTTTGTATTCTTTATAGAGTGTATCTTGTATTTCTTTAGCAATTTCTAAAGGATGACGCGTTTTCGATAACTCCGTCATATCAACATATGCTTCGTCAATGGATCCTTTTAAAATCAAATTGCTATATTTTTTTAAGAAGTTGAAAAATATCATCGATTGTTTATGGTAAAGTTTAAAGTCTAATGGAACGACTAGCAACTGTGGATATATATTTAATGCTTCATGAATGCTCATACCACTTTTTATACCGAGTTCTCGAGCTTTGTAACTTGCAGTAGAAAGTACGCCTTTTCGCATCGCAGCACTACCACCAACAACAAAAATCTTATTTGCTAAATATGGTTCCTTAATGATCGAACACGTAGCAAAAAAAGCATTTAAATCGATATGAAAAATTATTTTAACTTCTTTTTTCATATAAAACCCTTTGAAATAAATCCTTTATTATAGTATAATAGCAATGATATGACAATTAATAATATTTAGAGGTGAATCCTGTGGCAAAAAAAGCAAATACAAAAGTTAAAAATACAAAAGTTGATGAAACCAAACCATATGTAAGCCCAACTGAAACTTGGTGGGGTAAAGCAATTATTTGGATACTTGTAATCGGTATGGTATTCGGTATTGTAATTGGTTTAATTGACGCATTAGTTAATTTATAATTTTTAAAAGTTAAAAGGCGAAAGCCTTTTTTCTTTATTAAATAACAAGCACCATAAAAGGTGCTTGTTTTATTTATTACTTAACAACATTTTGGCTTGTTCAAGCGCAAAACTACTTAAACTATCGTCAGATAACATCATACCAATTTGTTTAATTCGTGCTTCTTCAGTTAGTAAATCAATTTTTGTAACCATACGGTTATTTTCAAAAACCTTATAGATTGCATATTGATAATCAGCTTTCGCAGCAACTTGAGGTAGATGCGTAATAACAATGACTTGCATGTCTTTGCTTAATTCCTTCATTTTTTGTGCAACTTTAGCTGCTGTTTTACCGCTTACGCCCGTATCAATTTCATCTAATACTAAAATTGATAGACCTTCATTTAATGAATGAATGGTTTTCAATGCTAACATAAATCGTGACTTTTCACCGCCTGAGGCTACCTTAGATAATGATTTTACTGGTTCACCTTCATTTAGTGATATTTCAAAATCGATACGGTCAATACCATTTTCAAATAAAATATCTGGTGAAACTTCTAAATATTCAAAATTTATCTTAAACTCTGCTTTATCTAAATCCAATTGTTTAAGTTCTTCAACAATTTTCTTTTCAAATACTTTTGCTAATATCTTACGCATTTGAGATAACTTTTCACCTGAATCAAAAGCTTTTTTAAAGGCGTCATCCATGCGTTTTTTTAAGCCTTCAATGTAGGCATCAAAGTTATTTACTTTTAAAATTTTATCTTCTAAGTCTTTTTGATAGACAAGCAATTCATCAATTGTCATTTTATATTTAAGTTCAATTTTTGATAATTCATGACTGCGTTCTTGCATAAGATTAAATTCAGATTCGTCAAAGTCAAGCATATTTAAAGCATCCTCAATGCTTGAACGTATCGCATCAATTTCATAATACGTATCCATAAGTTTCTCTTGATTTTCTTCATAAACTTTATCTAGGAAACTAATTGTTTTAAGTTGTTTCGATGCTTCATATAAATTGTCCAATTGCAAATTACTTGAATCTAACAGTTCACGTGTATTTTTTAAAGCTTGAACAGTTTTATCAAAATGTTTAAGTTTTTCAATTTTTTCATCAAGTTCTTCTTTTTCCCCTTGTTTTAATTGATAACTTTTCAATTCTTTCAGTTGAAACTCAAAAAAATCAAGTTGCTTTTCTTCTTGTACCTTTTCTAAATGCCCCTTTTCATAAGCTTTCTTAGCATCTAAAAAATAACTACGATTCATTAAATAATTCGTATATAGTGGTTCAATGGCTTTTCGATCCATATCATCAATGAATTTTAAATAGGCATCTTTATCGTACAACTGCATGGCGTCATCTTGTGAGTGAATCGAACCAACGCATTGCATCGTTTCTCTTAGTTTTTGTAATGTTTGAATTTCATTATTTACACGTACGGTGTGACGACCATTTTCATCAATTGTGCGACTAATTTCAATGGTTTCTGGAAAACCAGAAATAAGTTGAACTTTTTTAGATAACTTAAACAAGCCAAAAACACGAGCTTGACTTTTTCCGTGTCGAATCATTTGACTATCAGATCTTTTACCAAATAAAAGCTCCAATGCTTCTAAAATGATAGACTTACCGGCACCTGTCTCACCCGTTAAGGCACTTAAACCTGAATGAAAGTCGATATCGATGTCTTCGATTAATGCGAAATCTTTAACACTCAACTTTAATAACATCTATTTCATTTCCTTTACGATTAACTTTTGTGCTTCTTCCAACATATCGTAACATTGTTTAGATAATTCTAAACCTTTTTGATACATTGAAAGTGCTTGATCAAGAGGCAACTCTTTTTCTTCTAAAGTTTTCGTTATTACGTCAAGTTCTTTTAGTAAATCTTCAAAGGTAACTTTATCTGCCATATTCTCACCTAATTTCTTTAATTTTAGCGATAACTTCGCCGTCTTTTAATTGTACTTCAATGAAATCATCAAGCTTTAAGTCTTGTTTCGACTTTACTATTTTGCCTTTTGTTTTAACAAGCGCAAACCCTTTATCCATGAGAGCTAAAGGGTTTTGACTTTGAAGTCGATCTTTGATTCTCATAAAATCATTCATACGATGATCCACTAAGGCTTTATAACTTGTTAATAGTTTATCTGATAGATGGTTTAATATTGCTTCAAAACGCATGATCCGGTCTATCGGTGATTTTAATTTACTTTGTATGTTTGTGACAACCATTTTCTTCCGTTCTATATAATAGTACATTTCGCGATCTAGACTTACTTTTAAATCGTTTAATTTTTCAAAATGGTTTTTAACTTTAATTAATGGTGATTGTAGATCCAATCTACGGTCTAAGTGAACAAGTAACGTTTGTTTATCTTTAATAATTTGTTCAACTTTATATTGTAAATCCGCATTTATTTTCATTAAGTCGTTTTGTAAAGTAATTTTGCTTGGGGTTGCAAGTTCTGCCGCTGCCGTTGGTGTTGGTGCTCTTAAATCGCCAATCAAATCGGCGATTGTATGGTCCGTTTCATGACCGATTGCAGTAATGACTGGAATCTTTGATTGGAAGATTGCCATGGCTACTTCCAAACTATTAAAAGCCCAAAGATCTTCAATAGACCCGCCACCTCGACCGACAATTAACACATCAGCAATGCCATCATCGTTAGCTTTTTCGATATTTCTAACAAGATCTGATATTGCCTCTGCACCTTGAACAAGCGATGGATATAAATGAATTTCAGCCAATTTATACCTACGATCAACTGTATGTTTGATATCTTCAATAACCGCACCAGTTTTCGATGTAATAACACCAATAACTTTCGGATATTTCGGAATATCTTTTTTATACTTTTGGTCAAAATATCCCTTTTCTAATAATTCTTTTTTTAACTTTTCGTATTGAAGATACAAATCGCCAATACCATCGAGTTCCATTTTTGTTACTTGGATACTATATTGACCACTTGGCATGTATAAACTTATTTTACCTGTCACTAAAACTTGAGCGCCTTCTTTAGGCTCAAAGTTTAAGTTTTGCGCGTCGCTTTGGAACATGATGGCTGAAATGGTCGCCTCACTATCCTTCAAACTAAAATACAAGTGCCCTCTTGAATGCAGCTTAAAATTAGAAATTTCCCCTTTAAGTAAAATTGTACCTAAATGAGGATCATTTTCTAATTTAAACTTTATATATTTAGTTAGTTGACTGACGGTTAAATACTTTTCCACGTTATCCCCTAATTTTCTTTGCAATATTATCTAAAACACGATTGTTAAACTTGTGTTGTTTTTCATCATCTAAATCACTAAATTTTTTTGTTAGCATAATTGCTTCATTAATAACAATATTTACAGGTAATTCACTAAACATTATTTCGTATACTGCAATTCGTAAAATCGCGCGATCGACAAAAGATAAGCGTTTGAGTGAATAGTTAAATAAATGCTCCTCGATTGTTTTATCAATCGCATTTAAGTTAGCAATAATGCCATCATAAATCAATGATTCATAATCACCTTCAAATGTTGGTTCATAAGATACTTCCATTGATTGATTAAAATCAAATTGATATAAATTTTCCATTATTAATTTTCGGTTTAATTTTGTTTGTTTCATAAGACACCTCATAAATTATTTTATCACAAGTGACTCAAAATATATAGTGAGCAACTCGAATATTTTACATAAGTAAAATAAGCACCAGTTAGGTGCGTATTTGTTTAAAAATCTTTCCTAAAATGGAACGAGTGTTGTAATTACAAAAATAGTCCATATTCTTACATGGCGGCGATCTTTTAATATGTACATATATAATACAAAGAATAAAGCGTTTGTGATAAACGTTAATAACTTGATGATTTTCAACGTCAACATGTCGGAATTATAATTTAATAATAAAACATAAGCAAACGTTAAAAGTGCATTAATTACAATTAAAACAGTAAACTTAAAATATATATTAAAATGAATTTTTTTCTTAAAACTTCTGATAAAGCTATTTGTAAAATAAGACCAAACACTAATACTAAAATGACTATCACTAAGACCACATTGATCACCCGATTCATCTAAGATTTGAAAATATTATATCACAAGAAAATTAACAAAATAAAAGGTGAGCTTATAAAACTCACCTTAAAATGTTTTACGCAGCTAAAACCCTTTGCCAAGCAGTTACGATGCTTGTAGAAAGTGTTGCATTGTATCTAAATAATTCGTCGTTATCACGGAAAACAACTTTGTATGAACTTGCAGGATAAACACCATTAGCGATAATTTGAGTAATTACATCGCCACGTGGTGATGTATATGCACTTTCACTTGAATTTGCATATGCATTTTCACCTTTTGATAAATAGCTAATGAAGTCATAAGCCATATCCAGTTTCTCACCTGTTGTTGTTTTAGGAATGACAACTGCATCAATGAAAATATTTGAACCTGTAGTTGGTACAAAGTAATCTAACTTATCATTTTCGTCCATTAGATATACTGCATCCCCTGAATATGTAACTGCAACATCATATTTTGTTGGATTTAACATATTATCAAATACTTCATCCGTTTTAAATTCAACATTAGAACCTTTTAAGTTAATCAACCATTGTTCTGCTGCTTTCAAATCGTTATCTGTTGGATTATTGATTGAACGATCAATATTATTTTCATAGTAATATTGTTTTAAGGCAATCATCATACCATCACGTGCTGAATCGTACATCATGACTTGACGATTTTTTTGAGTTAACACATTCCAACCTAAGGATTCAATTTCAGATCTTGTAATTTTTGTCGTATCAAAAAGTAACCCGACACTTCCCCAAAAATAAGGAACTGCATATTTTAAGATGTCAAATGATACTTCATCTTCTTTTAATAAGTCAATTGCCCTCATTAAATCTGAATCTAAATCTGATTTTGCCATTGTTGTTACTCTTGTCCAATCAATTTCTTGAAGGAAATCTTTTGAAACTAGTTCTTCAATCGCATAGTCACTTGGAATAATTAAATCATATGTACTTGATCCAACTTTTCCTAACATATCTTCGTTTGAATCAAAAACGATGATATCTACGCGATAATCACTGTTTTTGTTAAACTCATCTAGAAAATCTTCACCAATATATTCTGTAGGCATGTATACCTTCAATACTGGTCTATTATCACACGCAGCTAATACTACTGCGAATACAATCATACTTAATGCAAAAGTAAATTTCTTCATCTCTTACTCCTCTTCTTTTAACTTTCTAATTTTGATGAAATCAAGAACAACTTTAACACCGATAAAGACTATAATTATCGTTGATAAAGCATTAATTGTTGGTTCAACACCACGTCTTAACGTATATAAGTAAATCGAAATATTTTGAATCGATGTACCACTTACTGCAAAGAATGAGATTGCAAAGTCATCAAATGACATTGTAAATGCAATTGCTGCACCAGCAATTACGGCAACTTTAATTTGTGGCAGAATCACTTTAAACAATGCCTGAATAGGGGTTGCTCCTAAGTCGTATGCCGCATCTGTAAGGTTTGGATCAAGTGATCGAACCTTAGGATAAACAGCAATGACAACATAAGGGATACTAAATGCGATATGTGCAAGTAGCATCGTTGTATAGCCTCTTTCGATTGCAAACGCACCAAATAATAAGAAAAGCGCAACAGCTGTAATAATTTCAGGGTTTAAGACCGGAATGTTATTAAGTGATAATGTAACTTCTCTAATAACTTTGCGTTGTTTTGTTAAGGCAATTGAAGCTAGTGTACCAATAATTGTTGAAATAATTGTTGAAACTACAGCAACAACAATTGTTACGGTAACAGCTTGGATAATCGCTTTATCAACGAATAATTCGCGATACCATGTTAAGCTAAATCCGCTCCATCTTGTAAGTGATCGTGAACTGTTGAATGAAAAGACAACCATTGAAATAATTGGTATATAAATAAATGCCATAATTATCCAAATAAAGATTTTACCAAAAAGACTACCCTTCTTCATTTAGCGCGCCTCCTTGGTATTTATCGAATTTTTTCATTAGTGTTACAAGTGATACCATAATTAATGCAAGAACAATCGCGATTGCTGCACCGTATCCGTAACCACCATATTGACGTTTTGTTACAGCTTGTTCAATAATATTACCAATTAAATTTCTTCCGCTTGGTCCTAAATACTTAGGTACAACAAGTGTTGTTGCTATCGGTAAGAACACCATAGTAACTCCTGATAACACACCAGAAATTGATAACGGAATAACTACTTTTGTCATTGTTTGAACTTTTGTTGCGCCTAAATCAGCTGCGGACTCAAAATAACTTTTATCCATTTTTGATAAAACCGTGTATATTGGTAAAACCATAAATGGCAAATAAATATAAACCATACCAATAATAAGTGCAGCTTCTGTTGATGGTAGGCTAGTATTGATCATTTCAAGCACTTGTTTTAGCGCTTGGATACGTAAAATCATATTAATCCACATCGGTGCAGTAATTAATAAAATTAACATTGCACTTACTTGTGGCTTACTCATCGCTATTAAATATGCGAGTGGATAGCCAATTAACAAACACACAAGGGTTGAGATAAATGCGATTAATAATGATCGACCCATACTTTTAATAAATAATGGTTCAATAAAGAAGTTCGCATAATGTCTGAGAGAAAACGAAACTTCAAACGCTTCGTTTTCAGCTAAAAATGAATAAACGACTAATAACAAGATTGGTAAGACAATAAGTATTGTCAAAATCACATAATAAGGAACACCTAAGACTTGATGAAAATTCATTTTCTTTAATTTAAGTTTAGGTTTCGCCTTAATCATAAATCTTTCCATTACCATTCCTCCATAACATGAATATCTTCTGGATTAAAGGTAATGTCTACTTTTTTATCTAATGGTTGATAATCTGTCGTATGAATAGTATATATTCTATCTTCAGTCTTAACATCAATTTCATAGTGTACACCTTTAAATGCAACACTATCAACAACGCCTGTTAATAATCCTTGTCCGACTTCAACGATATCGATATCTTCTGGACGAATAACGATATCTACACTTTCATTTTTAGCAAAGCCTTTGTCAACACAGACATAATCTTTACCATCAAAATGAACAAGTAAGTCATCTTTCATAATACCTTTGATAATGTTGGATTCACCAATAAATTTAGCAACAAACGTATTGACTGGTTCGTTGTAAATATCTTCTGGTGAACCAATTTGTTGAATTTCACCATTGTTCATAACAACAATTTTATCACTCATTGTTAATGCTTCTTCTTGGTCATGGGTAACAAAGATAAATGTAATACCAGCATTTCTTTGAATCTCTTTAAGTTCGTATTGCATTTCTTGACGCAATTTTAAGTCAAGTGCTGCTAGAGGTTCATCAAGCAATAATACTTGAGGTTCATTAATTAACGCACGTGCGATTGCAACTCTTTGTTGCTGACCGCCTGATAATTTAGAAATATCACGGTTTTCATAACCTTCAAGACCTACAAGTTTTAAGTATTTTAAGACTTTTTGTTTAAGTTCTTCTTCTAACATTTTTTTAGTAATAAATGTTTCTCTTATTTTTGCAATTTCTTCCTTATAGTTTTCTAATTTTTCACGATTAAGGCGTTTAATTTCTTTTTTCTTATCGTAATTTGGATCTCTAAGCTTATCAACAGCTTCTTTTAACTCAAGCTTAAGTTCTTTTTTATTTTCAGGGTTTTTAGCTATTTTTTCTTTATACTCTTCTTCTAATAAACGAATACTATTTTGTATAGTACTTGTTTCGTTTTTAACTCTTAAACCAAATGCTACGTTTTCAAAAACATTCAAATGTGGGAATAATGCATAACGTTGAAATACAGTGTTTGTCGGACGTTTATGTGCTGGAGTTTTTAAAATATCTTTTCCGTCAAACAATACTTCGCCCTCGCTTGGATCAACAAAACCACCAATGATACGTAAAGTTGTCGTTTTTCCACATCCAGACGGTCCGAGAAGTGTAACAAACTCATTGGCCTCAATGGTTAAATCAATACCTCTTAAGACAACTTGTCCATTAAACTCTTTTGTAACATCTTTTAATTCTATTAATGGTTTCATTTTCTTATCTCCTTTGGTTTACTTGGATTAAACGGGGGACCATTTATCCATTTTCATGTTTAGTAATTATAAACAAATTGTTTGATAATAATAAACTAACAAATATATTATATATAATTCTTTCCATTTGTCAATAAAAAAACTTAATTTATATTAGAAAAGCATGTATATTATTTATAATTTATTATTCAATGAAATAAAAAAAGCATGCGTTAAAAAACGTATACTTTTTGAATTTTATTTGTAGCCAATTGTAAATCGTTTATTTAAATATTTTGGTGATTCAACTTCATTTAAAATAGCATCTGCTAAATCTTGAACACTTACTTTGCTTGAATCGCCATATGCATCTAAAACAATAGTATCGGTATTCATGACATATTTTTTAGTTTTTTTACCATTAATTAAAATGGCTGCTGGGGATACCATTGTCCATTTAAAGGACATATCATTAACATACTTTTCATATACCGCTTTTGCACCACTCATATATTTAAGTAGTACAGCTGGATATGATAAATCTTCTTCCATTGCTGCGCCACCTGGTAGTTTTAAACTCGTAGCACTTAATACCATAATAAGTTTTTTATCTAATTTTTTACTCAAATTTACAAGCAAATCATAACCTTGAATGTATCGGTTATGTAAATCAACGTGGAAGTAACCAGGATTGTATGCAGATATAATTACATCAACATCTTTCAAAACTTTTTCCAACGCTTTTTCATTATATATTGTTTCTTGATGAATTTTTACTTTTGGATGTTCTTCGACACGTCTTGTTCTGGATACAGCAACAATTTCATGTCCACGCTCCAATGCTTCTTTATAAATGGCGTTACCAACAAAGCCAGTCGCGCCAATAATTCCTATTTTCATAACTAACACCTCTTATGTATTAATTATATCACTTAATCAATCAATACTTAACGTACTTGCATTTGATTTAAGAAAAAAGGCTCTTATGAGCCTTGAAATTATTTTTCCTTATCAATGATATTTTGTGCGTATGTCATCGCTGCACTATGTGTTGTAATATTGTGTTTATTTGCGATGGAATAAATTTCTAATAAACGATCATAAATCTTATGGACATCCTTTAAGACTTCCTTTCGATTATAGCCTATAAATTCATGATAGACATTTATAATGCCTCCCGCATTAATAATGAAATCTGGGGCATATAAAATACCTTTTTCTTTAATTCTTTGACTATCTTTAACTTCATCAAGTAAAACATTATTTGCTGTACCTGCTATAACGGATGCTTTAAGTACTTCTAACGTATTTTCATTGATAATACCGCCAATGGCACATGGAACGAAAACATCAACATCACACTGATAAATATCTTTTAGTTCTACATACTGTGTATTTGGATAATTTTTAGAAATATAGGCAACATTATCTAAGTTTGGATCTGCATAGTAGATCTTTTTAGCTCCATCCTGATAAAGTAGTCGTAACACTTCTTTACCTGTAGAACCAACACCTTGAATGGCAAACGTACGTTCACTTAAATCGTCAGTTCCGAATTTTTCTTTTACACTAGCTTTAATTCCATAATACGCACCAAGCGCAGTAATTGGTGATGGATCACCACTTGTATTATTTAATCCTGTTACGTATTTCGTTGTCATGTTAATAAACGACATATCCGTTGTTGTCGTGTTCATATCTTCGGCAGTAATATATTTTCCACCTAAAGATTCTACGAAACGACCGAATGCTTTAAAGTATTCTTCGCTTTTAACTTTTTTAGGATCGCCAATTAATACCGCTTTACCGCCACCTAATTTTAAATTTGCAGCAGCTGATTTAAATGTCATACCACGAGCAAGTCTTAAACAGTCTAAGACTGCCTCTTCTTCAGACTCATAATTGTAGAGTCTTGCGCCACCTAATGCTGGACCCAATGTTGAATCATGTATACAAATGATTGCTTTTAAGCCTGTCTTTTTATCGTGAAACATATGCAATGATTCATAACCATATTGCACCATATATTTAATGTACATGATGTATCCTCCCTCATCTAATAACATTATACATTTTTTTAAAAGCGCTTTCAATCATAATAAGTAAAAAGAGTATGATGATTCCATACCCTTTTCAAAATTATTTAGTTAATATTGTCCCAACTTGTCGTCTCATCATGTAGTCCCCAACCACCGCTTGAGGTTTCAGATTCGATAACAATAGCAAATTTACGACTAAACGGTCTACCGGTAGGATTTAACACATAGTAGTATCGCCCGATATATTCGCCACCTAAAAGTGGCAGCTCAAAATTATCCAAGCGTTCTTGTGTCCATGTATCAATCGTATCTATAGAAGTATTTAAATAAATTGTGTAATTAAATCTTTCTCCAGCAACCATATTATCCGTTGTTGGCCCCGTATATATCGGTGTTACTAAACTGAAATTGTATGCCCCTGACATGTTTCTACCAAAGTTATAGATGATACCTAACCCTGGGAAATAAAACATTGTTGCTTGGTTATTAATGCCGATAATATCATCCAAGACTACTGGATAATCATAGCCATCATTGTCATTACCGAAATCAATCTCCTCAGGCGTTTCACTTAACATCAAGTTTTTAATAGAAATTAATATTACTTTGTTTTTTATAAGTGATTCATCAGAATTCGCATCAACAATTGTGCCATCTGCTTTTCTAAAATACACTTCAAATTGTAATGTTAAGTTGTATTTAATATCTTCAGCTGTAATATAGTAATACACAATCTTAGTTCCATCTTCTGATACAATTCGGTATGTTACTATTTTTTCTTGTGCCTCAGTACCAATAAAGTTTGTTTCAAGTTCATCCGTCCAGTTGTTATTATCAAGTATATTGGTTTGGCCATCAATAAGTCTTTGAATTTTCGCACCAAGTGGGATTGTGAAATTTGGTGCATAATACATCAATGGTAAATCTGATAAAATACCATCAATTCTAAAATGATGATATCCAGCATCAATTGTACTTGCATAATCGATTCCAAACAAGTTTGCACGAACTTGATAAGCTAAGTCAGTCAGTGGTACTAAATTTTCGTTAACATAATCATATGAAGTTATTTGTGGATATGAAATTGTAATACCCGTATTTGTTTGGAACTGTATATTTTTCATATATGCGTCACTACCACGCACCATTGTAACTGTAATTTCATCATCAATTTCTTTTAAATTATACGTTATACCATCACCACGATCTAACTTAAGGGTAATTGTTTTTGGCATCATTGTTTCGCTACCTAAATCAAGTTTGTTTGTAACATATACTGTAAAGAAATTGTTTGATGAACTTGTATAAAAGATTTCTAAGTCATAGACTGTTGAACCATCAACTTCAATGAATATATCATGATACATTGATGAATCAATAAAATCCCATTCAATATCAATGCGCGTAACATCATCTTCACGGTAAACAAACAAACTGTTAGAAACTTGGATATTATCGTTTTTATAAATAACTTTAGATCCAACATTACGTTCAGCAATTGTATGAACAATAGTATCTGCTTCAATACCGACTTCAGATGTAATTTCGTATGTTATATAGTATTCTCGCTTACCATTATTAAAATCGTAAGATATTGTCGCACCATTAAGCTCAGCAAATGGTGATATGCTCAGACGAATAATCCATTCATCTTCATTACTGTTATCTAAATACAATTCATACCCAATGGTGTTGTTTAAATACAGAACGTCTTCTTCAGTAGATATTATTCTTACTTGAAGATCAACGCTATTTTTGGTAACACCCTCAAAAATATTACCAAAGGCCATATATGTAGTAAACGATGTATCTGTTTCAGCAAACGTTGTCGATAATCCTTCAAAGTCACTACTATATGTATCGTATTCTACTGATAAGACACTGTGCTTTGTTGACGGCGCTTTATTAATATGAAGTTGGAATACATCTGCATTTAAATAGTATCCATATTCAATAACATACGTCATTTGGGCCAATTTAGGACTAAAGACAATCCTAAATGCTGATGGCGAATTTACATTAACTTTTGGTATGTATGATAATGTATAAAATTCTTGTGGAATTTCTTCACCTTTTTTGTTTGGATCATTCTCATCATAAACATAGATGCCATAAACATGCATTTTATGATTGATTGGTAAGTACTCGCTACTAAACGTCATTCGTAAAGATCCATCTGCGTTTATGCTATCAGTTGATGTATAAACTTTGTTATCATGATTAAAAGTTAAATTTGCTTCTGTTGGTGACTCATTTAAATAAAGGTGAGCATCTTCTTCAATTGACGGTTCAACTTCAATAACTATATTGTAAACTGTTTTGTAATAAAGCATAAATAGTTCTTGTGCGCTTGCTTCAGAATATACTGTTAATTCAAAACTTGCTGAACCATTAACGATATCAACATCATTTGGTGTTGTCCACTTCATATCGTTTGTTATAATATGGCCCATACGATGATCTTTGTAAGCATTTTTGAAATTTGTAAAATTCGTATCGTCAATACCATTTTTAGCAACCACAGCATTTTCAGATAATGTAACACTTTCTACTTCATAATATAAATTGAGCATTGAAGTAAATGCTGATGCACTAACTTTAAATGTAATTGTGTTTGTATTTTCATTATATATACCACCAGATAACGTTGGGTAGTTACCATTTGGATCATATAATGTTAAATCTGCTAGACTTGAATTTGTACCATCTGGGAATAAATATGATTTGTCATTAAATAACACTTGATACATTTCTGCTCGTGCATTTTCTATATTTTTTAATGACACTTCTTCTCGAGTCCAAGTTTCAATTGGTACTGATTCAGAAGGATAACTACGAATCAATTTTTGGTATGGAACATCATAAACATTAAGATACTCTTCATTTGATTCATCAATTCGAAGTAATCGATCGAGCTTAATATTTAATGGTAGTACTGCACCATTTGTACGCCCTGCTTGGGTAGCAAGTACATACATACCACCTTGTGGTTTTTCTCGGTTGCCGCCTTCTTTGAATATATCAGCTAAGACATCACGGTTGGCGTTATAGATTTGATCTGAAATAGCAGGATCCATTAATGGAAAGTTTTCATCAAATATATAAGAAGCTCCAATGTTATAACCTGTATCTGTTATTCTTTCAATTGGATATAACTGATGTTCACTGGTTGAAGCTCCACCACCGCCACCAGCATTATATGTTTTTGGATAGAAATTATCCTCTCGATCATAACTCTTAACTAGTGTTCCTGTGTTATTAAAAAATGAAAGATTAAGTGATGCAATTTCATTATTTGTTATGCCAAAGTCTGAAGGTGATGATTGTCCTGGTGAAACAGAATACGTATATTCTTTAAAATACTTTGTTTGATCATAATCGTACGCTCTATGTACACCATCACCTGTTGTTAATGTTAAATGTCTTGTAAATCTTTGCACATCAAAGCCTTCACTTTGATTAAACTGAACATTTGTAACTGTATAACCATTCCATTGCCATCTAATCGTATATGTGACCGTTGGGGCGTATGTAATTGTTCGTGTAATATCGCCAATGTACGATACATAACCGACTACTACAGATGGCGAAGTGTCATTTGCTCTAGCAGTGTAATATAGATCAGGTGTGAGTAAACCATTTTCCAGTTTATAAAAGCGATAAAATCCATTCTGATTATTATAAGAAGCTTGATCTGCTCGTCCTATCATATCAACATTAGGGTCCATATTCATAATATTTGAGAAATTTGTTGAGACTAATGCACCACGATAACCTCTTTGGAGTCTACCAAAAATGCCACCGAAACCACGTTTGCTTCCTGGAGTCATCGATAGCTTTGAGTGGCTTGGGAAAAGAACAGTACTATTATTTGCATAATATAGTGTTGTAGTATCATTATAATTTTTCCTAACTTCGTAACTATACGTTTGGTAAGACGATTCTCTAATTGCCTTAACTTTTCCATAATGAACAGCTGTACTTATATCTACTCTTGTAAATATTGCTGAACCGCTTCCGGCACCACCAAAAATATACGTAGCTCCTACGACACCACCGGCAACATCTGTAGACGCAACGTCTCCGTGATTTAGCATATTGGTCATATTTGATAAACCATATCCGATCACACCACCAGCAGCTGCATAAATACCAGGACGTTGTCCATTTGCCGTGTTTACATTTGAACTATATTGCCCAATTTCTCTAGTAAATGCATAGACATCTCCAAAATTAAGTCCGTTGGATAATATGCTCTTTGCTACACGATCCTTAGAATCAGAGTTGTTGACAGTATGATCTGATTCGCTTGTACCAAAAGATCCACGAATTGATCCTCTACTTGCGCTATATGTACCACTGGCAAGTTCTGTACCGAGTGAGACTCCTAAGATACCTGCAGCTCGCACATAAGATTGTGCTTTACCAAAAATTGTTCCACTATTAGCGCTATCTAATATTTGCGGTGTTAAATCAATTGGATTACCATTTTCTTTTTTAATATAACCTTCTAAAATTAATGCTGTTGTATCGCCAAATGCTGCTACAATACCGCCCAATGTTAATCCATTTCGATGAAGATAAATCATCCCACCGTATGTAGCATCGCTATTGGGATTTGTTCCTCCCGCAACATAAATTGAATAATTTGCTCAATTATTCCTATTCCTATCATTTGTTGTACTGGTTAGTGTACCTGAATAAGTATTATAATAAATGATTTCCCCAGTGTTTGCAACATCTCTAATTAAATTATAATTAAACGTTGAAATACCACCAACATATGAATTTGCACGACCTTTAATATGTTGATTTGAATAATTATCGTGATATGATGTAATATCACCTAAATTCATAACATTTTGAATTTTACCAACATTAATATTTACAATGCCGGCAACATATAGATTACGAGCGATTAGCGTTCCTTCATATGTTGTTGCATTACTTGAATGTCCACTTGTTTGGTAAATCACAGTATTTCCTCTTATTTCAGTAGTTACAATATTACCTTCATTAAATGAATCCATAATATATCTTTCTTTTTCAAGATTAGATAATATCCATGTAAATCCTGCAACATAGATGTTGTCTTCATTTAAAATCGATACTAAATGAATGTCACCTGAGTTAATAACTTTTTCAAAATCAACATTTGTTGCTTGAGTTATGTTTGAAATTTTTAACATTTTAGCAACTGTACTTTTTTGGTTATTTTGACCAATTGTTAAATCACCCAGATTTTCAACATATATAAGTTTCGCATTTTTATCTTTTGTTGAAACGAAGAAGAATGAAATTTTAATTTCATCTGGCTCATTTAGCCTTACACTATTTGAATGGAAAAAAGAACTTGGAATAACGTAATCTTCCATATTATACGCTCTTGATAAAACAATACCTTCTTCTGAGTTATCA
Organism: Acholeplasma sp.; assembly: GCA_012838065.1. Classification (GTDB taxonomy): domain Bacteria; phylum Bacillota_I; class Bacilli_A; order Acholeplasmatales; family Acholeplasmataceae; genus DUPY01. The sequence goes on from DUPY01000039.1 coordinate 21,685, forward strand.
ATGACGGTCGATGCATAAAATATTTGACCATTTAAAGTTTTATAATCCATGTTTGTAAAGTCATTCATAATGTTTTTTGTTATTGGTGTACGAATTTCACTACCACCAACACCTGAAACAGTTACTGGATTGTTAATTAAATAGCTAATACTTGCTTCTTGGAAGTTTGTATTCATTGTTGTAATACCAGCGGCAAATAAATAGGTATAATCGTTAACATACTCGCCTTTAATAACACCATTGTTTTCAAAGCGACCATTTCTTAACACTTCAACATTATTAACAGCTTGACTATTTTTAAATCCACGACCTCTTACACTACCAAATATGCCGCCAACAAATTGATTCACTTTTGTTGTTGATTTTCCAACAAAAGCATTGCTTGTAATTGTTGCACGGTTTGTCACTTTAATAATACTGTTGCCATTTACTGTATAATTATAAATTTCTCCAGCAATTCCACCAACATAAATGTTGACATCATTGATGCTTGAGTAATTTGAATTGATAGAACCAATTCCAAAAACATCGCCTTCATTAAGAGCGTTTGTAAGTTTTAGTTCTTGTGTATTGTTAGATCCAATGATTCCGCCGATATAGTAGTTTGCATTAATTTGCAGCCCTTCAAAGTTATGCTTCGTTGGTTCAAATTGACTTATATCCTCGTTGTATTTCGCGTTAACGACACCTTTGTTTGCTACATTTTCAACGATGCCACTTGCTCTACCTGCAATTCCACCTACATAGGATTGACCGATTGCGTTCGTACCTAAAACAATATTAGCGTTTGAAATGACATCAGAAATTCGACCTCTCGAATCACTTACAAAGCCAATAAAGAAGGTTCTACCGTAATTTGGTCTACTGTTTGTTACAGTAATTGTACTGTTATAAAAATTTATTTTTTCAACAATACCAGTTGTTGAAACCGACCCAAGAAAACCAAGATAGTAATTTGAACCTACGACGCTTGGATTTTTTATTGTCATATTAAAGATGTAACTGTTTTGATTTTGATTGTCATTTAAAACATCTGTCCCACCATAAAGTTTTCCTGTAAATTCTCTGGATGGTGTTTTGTAGTTATTAAAATTAATCATGTTGATATCATTTTTTATATAGTATGTTTGAGCATTGAATGCTTTACCATAAAAATCGCTTGATGAGCTAATTAATTTGCTCATCATCATAATATCAAAAGCATCATCAAGAACAATTTCCTCTTTCGTTTTATCAAATTCAATATTTAATAGTTGAGGATAACCATCCTTATGCATATTGTACCAATACAACGTACGGTCATATGCAGAAATTATAGGATTACCATCATGTAAATTAATATTAATAAAATTTAAATTAGTTGCGGTAGGGTCATCAAGAAGATCATCAACACCTCGAATGCTATCAATTTTTTTCGTATTTACTGCATTGATATTTGGTAAAGTATTTGAGTTGATTAACCCTGTTTTTATATCTTGTTTTGTATAATTTTTTATTTCTGTTTTATTTTGAGCTAAATTTGACGATGCATCTAATTCATTGTTATATGAAAGACCTTTTAAACCAAGTTGGTCGACATCTTCTTCATTTAAATTTGTATGATTATTATAGTAAACAAAAGGTTTTACTGTAAATTTAGAACGACCATCTCCAGTAGCGATAACATTATCAGAAACGATGAAACTATTTGTTATTTCGCCATGATTCGTATGTACAAATCCAGCTGCAGTATAAGTCACATCGCTTGATGGAATGTATTGAAGTCTAAAACGAATACCTGAATTATCTACGTTATTCGTTTTTTTCTCATCAATAACAGCGACGTTATGTATTTTACCTTTGTTGCTTCCTGCAAGCATTGCTGCACGATATAAACTTGTTGGCGCATCAAGCAACTCAAAAATCGGGTTTTTCAAGATAAAGTTCTTAATAATACCCGTTGTATCAATATGTGCAAACATTGCATAATATTCAAATGTTCCAACTTCTGTTCGTGTTGAAATATCGCCAACTTGGAAAATCGCTGTAATGTAGTCGTAATCAGCAAAGTATAAATTACTAATTGTAAAACCATTACCATCAAATGTACCAGTAAATGGCATACTTATGTCTTGTGAAGGAATACTTACACCAAGTGGAATAAAAGTTCTTGCACCCATAGATGCATAATCAATATCATTTAAGAGTACATAATCTAAATCTAATACTTTTTTAATTGTATTTTTATATGCATAGGCGTTCACTGATGCCACATTAACATAATTGTATGATGCTGCTACAGATAAATAATACAGTTCATCTGGTGTTGTAATTGAAACTCTTTTATTATTAACTAACGTATTAATTTCATTAACAATTGTTGCATCTCTATTATTTTTTGTAGTTACACTTTCACCTTGGACAGACTGTTGCATGTAATAATCTATTTTATTAAATACATCAATAAAACGAACATACTCTTCAACTGCTTGAGTCGGATTACTTAGTGTATGGTCAAAAAAACTATTACTAAATACAGGTGTTCGATCGAAATCTTCAGCTGATTTTACGTTTTCCAACTTTGTTGAAAAAGGTAAAAAAACAAGTGCAGCTATTAATAAAATCGCAAGTAATCTTTTTGCTTGTTTATTCATTTCAACTTACCTCCCGTGGCCAAATTGAATCGTTCCATGGTGTTTTTGGTAGTCCCCAATTATTTTCAGGCCCACCATAAAACTGAACCACTTCAACGATAAACCCTAGCTGTAAACGATATTCTCCATCATAAGGTTGATACGTTTGGTTTTCATTATAAACGTCAATTAAGGGTATCGTAAGCGGTTGCGTAGCATCACCACTTCCAACAACTAAATTTGTATAGTAAAAATAGCCGTCAAATAAACGATTATCGTAAAAACCGTGCTTTTCAGGTGTACTACCTGAAGCAGGTTCATAAAGATTGTAGTTAAATGGTGAATAAGATTCCTGAGTCGTCGCAATCTCGCTTATTACACCACCAGTTACATAGGTTAATGAAATTTGTTCGTATACTGCAACACGAATAAACGATTTAACGTTACTGTGTACAACAATATCCACACCAAACTTCGTAAAATACTTCGAGTCGCTTGGATTTGTAATATTTACACCAATAACGCCTTCTTTTATTAAGCCATTGAATTCATAAAAAATATTGTCTGTTTCTTTTGAGCCGTCAGGTTTAATGAAATAGGGAATAATTTCGACGCCCACATCACCTATTGGCTGCTCGATAATTAAATCTTGTCGCGCGTTTAAAAAAGCTCCAATAAACGTTGAAGTTATTAAAATTAGATTTAAAAGTATAAATGCCAAAATCAGTTTCTTCATTTTATAACTCCTTCATAAATGAACGACTAGTCTTCGGATACTTCTTGATTGAGTGTCATAACTAAGTACGAAAAATCGATATCTAGTTGGTTATCCTGGTTACCAAAATGTGGACCAGCATCAATTGAGTCTATACGAAAGATTAATGTTAAGCCTTTATTTTCTGGGTCAATATAGTTATTTCTTTGATTTGGATAACCATTTAATTTATAACCAACAATAAGTTCATTTAATCCATGAACTAAATCAATTGTTTGGATAGCTTCTTCCTCATTTTCTGCCATTGGATTATAATATGTTAATTTAAATCCTGGTATTGTAACTGGATTTTCTGGCGTACCAGCATTTAAAGCAACATAAATTGATAGCGTCAAGATACCATCAATTGTTCCTGCGTTTTTTAAGTTTACTGCAAAATAATGTGTTTGACCTGGAACAAAATATTTCAAGCGATATTCACTATCAATTAAATACCACTCTTCTTTTTCACTTGGTATGATGTCGTCTTTAGTAATCGGATCTGTCATGTCATCTACATTAGCAACATAATAAAATTCTGCTTTACCTCTTAAGTTACCAGAATAAATCCAAATTTCTTCTGTTCGTTCTGTAAGTGTAAACCAGGCGAATGAGATTGATGCTGTTAAAATGACAGCAACGAGAAACATAAAGAATAAGCGTAAATAGATGCGTTTTTTCACAGCACAACCTCCTTTAACAAAGGCATCAAGTTATTTTTCTTTTTTTATTTCTAAAAATAAGTAATAAGTTGTTGCGATAATACCAATGATTCCTATTAAAACAAATAGAATGTACTTGCTAGATACAAAAAAACCAATGAGCGGGATGCTAAAGATGACTTTTCCAATAACTTTATCATAAGTTATTGGAGCATCAAGTGATTCGTTAGCATCCCCCTTGGTTGTAATTTTCCCATCTTTAATTTCCACTATACGGTGCATTACGGGGATACCACCAGTTTCAATAGCGATAATATCACCAGGCACTAATGCTTGTTTTTGCGTATCATCATATACATCTACATAGACTAAGGCATTGGTATTAATTGTTGGACTCATTGATGGGCTTAATACGGCATATGATTTGTGCCCTAAAAGCTGCATAATGATTACAAACATAAATACAACTAGAATAAGTGCGAATAAAGCGTATGATGCATATTTTTTAAAAGTTTTCATGTTAGTTTGATGCTAATCCTGTTGTAAAATCAATTTCAGCTGTACCAAGTTGTTCCCAAGTTACATATTCTTCTTGTTTAGCTTCAAAGACTAATGTTACTTTAAACTCAGCATTTTCATATTCATTGCCAACAGTCCAACCATTTAATATCATTGATGTAATGACCTCGATTGGATCCGCAGGGTTAGCAGAATCATATGGAGCTACAACTTCATTATAACGATACTCGTGGACATTATAAGTGGTTCCACTTACAACACGTGTAGATGCATTTGCTTGTTTTATCCATTTTGAGCCGAAAGTAATGAATAATTTCGCTGGTGATTCAATCGGATTGCTTGCATCAATTGAATATGCATCAAGCCAATCTATATACTCTGCGCCTACATCTTGTTTTTTAACTTGGATATTCATTAACACACGAATTTCACTTGTAACCGTTGATGTGTTCTCAAGCGCAAATGTTTCTCCAACTAATTCTTGCCCTGGTACAATTGGCGTATCTTCTGTTATTTCTCCTAGCCATTCATACTCGATATCACCGACTATCATGACTGCTGGTTCCGTAGATTTTGTATCTGTTAACCATGCACTAATCATTGATGTCGTAAATACCATAAACCCGATTAATAATAAAAATAATAGTAATGTTTTTTTGTTTTTCATTGTTAAACACCTCATTAAACTAAGTATATATAAATTGCATTGAATCTAAACATCCCATTTTGGTAAGCATTGTGCGTCGCATTTACATCATAGGCTATTGTAAATTCAATGGTTAATCTCTCACTTGGTGCAACTAAGTTTACATCTGAATCATCGGTATTGATGATGTGTAAGGTTTTATTCTCATCAATTAAGTTACTAATTCTATAATGATTGAATGTCGTTTCATCATCTGCTTCGTTGATGTTTGTTGTAAATGTTTTTGTAATAACATTTTTTTCTCCACCAACGTCTTTAGTAACTTTATACGTACCATCAACGATATAATACACATCGCGCATGTCGTAACCTGTTATACCTGAAATATAACTTTCAATTTGTAAAATATTTACTCTTGCTTGTAGCTCATATGCACTAAAATTAATAATATCGATTAAAAATTCAAATTGATCTCCTGGAACTGTGTCTCCAAAGAAATTGTGCATTTGTTGAGCATTATTTATAATTGCATAACCATATCCATAAGATGCTTCATCTCGATCTACAATCAGTCCTGGGAAATTTGCTTGGACTTCTGCATTCGTTGGATATAATTCATCATAATTTATGCCATTTTTTCTTACTCTAAATTCACGGACTGCTCCACCAGAAACGCCAGCGAATATATCGCCTGTATACACTTCATCTGCTATTGCAAACCACGCGAGTACTGAGGTTGCCAATAGAAGAGCCGTCATTATTAAATAAACGAATGAAAGTAATAATGATTTATCTTTCATAGGAACCTCCTTATACTAATTTCCTAAATCTATATCATCCTCTTTATTTTCTTTATCAAGTTGTTCTTTTAATTGTTCAAGTTTATGGTTTTGAACACTTCGAATAATTTGCACAACTTGAATGAGGACAAATACAAATAGAATACCTACGATAACTGCGATTAATGTTGTTCTATGTTTACTCAAACCTTTACTTATATTGATAAATCCAATTCTTCCAATGACATGACCTTGATAATTTGATTCTGTCAATAAATCTACGTCATTTTTAAATTCATCAGGTATTGATTCATCTAAGTTTATTTTATCGCCGCGCATGTAGAAGCTATTATTAGGACCTTCATCATGCACACGGTGAACAAACATCAAACCCTGGCTTGTCTTATACACGACAATATCACCAACATTAACATCTTCAAAATCTTTAATTTTAATAAAGATAAAGTCGCCTTCTTTAATGCTTTTTGGATCGCTGGTTTCCATCGAATTTGTAGGAACAAGGGAATAAGAGTATCCAAAAATATTTATGAGTTTATTGTTTTTTATTGCTATAGCGCCAAATGCCATAATGTAAACAGCTAATCCAAAAAGTAGAATGGATAATGTGCTTAGTCCAATTTTTATAATACGTTTATACATTATCTGTTTTTTCCTTTAGTTGTTTGGCAAGTGTTTGTTTCTTACGCTCTATAGCTTTTTCTGCTTGAATTTTTGCACGTTCTTTTTCTTTTGCAATTCTTCGTTCTTGAGCTTTCTTTAAACGTAATTTTTCTTGTTCTCTTTGACGCTTCAATTGTTCTTGTTTACGTTTCTTTTCTGCTGCTAGTTTTTTAAGTTCTTTTTTATGTTTTTCTTCAAGCGCTTTAATTTCAGCTATACGTTTTTTATTATATTCATCTTTAATCGACTTGATAACTTTCGCTTCTTCAGCTTTTAAAGTGTTACGATATGCTTTAATTTCATCCTTAACGGACACTTTATCAAGCAAAATCTCTTGTTTGCTTTCTCGAACTTCAAGTAATTTTTTCTTAACAAGCTCTTCTCGTTTTTTATTAATTCTAAGATCGTTTTCAATTTGAGCTTTCGATTTTACTGTTTTCGCTGTTATAAGTTTGTTTTTAATGTTCGCTTCAAGTAATCGTTTATTTGCTCGTTCTATTTCTTTTAAATAACGTCTTTCTAATCTTAAGGAATCGTTGTAATCGACTTGCTTTACTTCACGAATCATACGAGCGATTTGTGCTTTCTTCTTCGCATCGTTTAACGATTTAACTGGATCTTTGTCTTTAACCATCCGACTAAATATGTTATCTTCATCATCAAGTTCAAAGAATGATTTATACAACGAATTCGAAATATTAATCGTATCTCTTAACGCACGTTTTAACGTTGTTTCGTAAGTTTTAGCTTGTGTTTCATGATATTCAACCGAGCGTTTAAACAATCTTTTCATTTGTTCAAGATAATATTGATTCATCGCTTCTGCTTCAATGATTTCATCTACAGGTCGAATCATAAAGTCATTTGCTGATTTTCTTACGAACTTCATACTTTTACGTTTCATTACACGCTCTTTTGTTTCAGCGTATAATTGTCTACGTTTTTCTTGGTTTGCTTCAAATGTCATAAATGTTGTAAGTAAGTTACGATATATGTCATCAACATATGCTTGATCAATACCAAGATTTTTTTCTTTTATTTCTGTTGTAAATGCAAGGGTGTTGTATCTATCTAAGAATAGCCATAACATATAAGCATTTTTATAATCAACGTTTTTTAAAATAACTTGGGTCTTCATAATTGGTGGAATAACTTTTTTCTCTTTAGCCATCGTTTCCATAAACTTAGATTGTTTAAGACTCGATACCAATTTATTAAGATTTTCCACACGTTGAAGTAATTTCAAGTTATAATCATTAATTTTTTTATTGTCTGGTGCTTCTTTAATTGTTACATCAAGTTTGATAACTACTTCACGGTCATCAATTGGAAACACTGAATTCACATTCAAATGCTTCTTTTGAAAAGACTCGTAGTTATCTTTAATCGCTTCATATCTTTTTCTTACGAATAAGAATAAGCGGTCAATTAATGTCATAACAAAGCGGTTTTCATAAACCCCGTAGTTTACATCGCTAAATGTTGTTTGAATTTTTTTAGGCATGACCATGCCATCTTCACGAACTTCTTTTATTAAGTGACTGTTTGAGGCTAAGTGTCTTACCGATTGAGACGTAATCTTTTTAGCTTTTTCGATAGCCACAACTTCATCTTCATATTTCAATGCACTTTTAGGGTTTAATATAATTTTATTTAAACTTGGAAAATATGATTCGATCGTTTGGATCCATTGCTCATCAAAAGTCTTTGTTTCTTGAATGTTGATTTGTGAAACTGTGTTCTTACCACCAGTTACTTTCTCAAAAAAGTATGGCGCAAAATAGTCATCACTTTCAACTTCATAAAACATATCGATGTACTTTTCATAAAAGACTAATAAATCGTCACGGCTCTTGTTCATAGTTTATCCTTTATCATTAAATCATTTTTCTTAAATCGTTAATATATTCAATTGCAGTGCTGAATGCATTTTTACCAAACAAACGATCCATTTGTGTAATTAACGCTTCGAGTTCATCTTGTAAGAATGGTAAGTTTAAACTTTCAAACTTGCGTAAAATCTTACGTGTAATAATATAATCTAAACCTTCTATTTCAGTACCACCACAAGCTATATACACCGGTACGAATGACTTGATTTGTTTCATGATACGATTACCGAATGTAATTTTGAAGTTTTGAGCAATGAAGTCATCTAATTTTTCTAAGTTTGCTAAGCTCTTAGGTGAAATTGGATGTTCTTTGATTGCTTTTTCAAACAATGTGTCAATATACTCATAACTCATTGATACACCTTCTGTATATGGTGCATCAACAAATGGAGCTTTATGGTTCATTTCAATTGAAGTAGCTCTATCATAGACTTTATCTGTAATCGCAAACGTTGAGTCATCCTTGTTTGCCGTACCGATAAACCATAGGTTTTGAGGTAACAGCAACTTACCGTTTAGAATATGCTTTGGATCACCTGGTTGTGTATCTGGAACGATGTCAATCTTCCAGTCATTAATGTTTGGCATTTCCATAATCGATAAGAATTCTGCAAAGTAATACTCAATACGCGCTAAGTTCATTTCATCAAGTACCATGAATGTAACATCTTCACGATATGTTCTTTCATATAAGTCTTTTAAGAAGTCTGTTTCATTAAACTTCTTTGTAAACTCGTTTAAGTAACCAATCATTTCTGCACGGTCACGCCATGATGGTTGAACCGGAATGATTGATGCGTCAAACTGGAAGAATTTACCCATAGCATATGGTAAAGATGTTTTACCAGTACCACTTATACCTTCTAAGATAAGAATCTTAGATGTTGCCATACCAGCAAAGAATGAACTAATAACTTTACGGTCATAATATAGATTTAATCGCGATGCAGCAAAGTTAATGAAACGCGTTACCAAGTCTTTTAAGTTCAACATATCATCTTCTGACATTTGTACAGTTGTAAGTTGGTTATCGTATTGTTCATCAACACTTATTAACTTAACAAAGCGAGAATCCATTCTTTTCTTTCTTTCTTTTTCGCTTTTAGGTGTTTTATCCGCAAAAAGATCTGGATTTAACCCAAAAGATTCCATTTTTAATTGTAATATTTTGTTTTTTTCTTCTGTTAATTCCACAGCTTTTTGCGATAAAATCGCTACTTCTTCTAATAAAACATCTTTTTCAATTTCTTTTTTAGCAAATCTGATGTATTTACGGATGAATTGATACAATCTAATGCCTAGAAATGTTAAAAATGCCAATGTCACAATAAATACAAATATGGCAATTAACCAGTCTAAGACATTAAAAAACTGGCTGTGATCAAAAAACTGATTAAAATACTTAACAACGTCATTAAAAAATAAATCGGCAAAAGCCTCAAACAAACGTTTGAAAAAATTGCCGATGTTCTCAAATAAATTTCTAATGAAGTTGATATAGTAACTTGAAAATTCAACCATTGTTACACCTCAACTTGTTCTTCGAGTTTATATTTTACTATTATTTATTGTTAGCTTCTTGTTCTTTTCTTAATTCTTCAAGTAATTCTTGACGCATACGTTCTTTTTCTGCTTCTTGGTTAGATTGATATTCTTGAACAAGTTTTTCTTTTTTAACTTGATAGATATCTTTAAATAAAACGTATACTTGCCATGCAAGTAATAAGAACATTGGTAGGATGACTAATAAGCCAAATCCAAGTCTTGTTTGAACAAAAGCTAGTAATGATCCTAAGCCAGAGATTTTACCTTTATATACTGCAAGTGCACCATCTCTATTGATGGCAGGGTCAATTTTACCAGGATCGCCATCATATTTATCACCACGTGTAAATATTAGGCCACCATCTTCGTTTGGATCATTGATAATTCTATGGGTATTCAAAGCGTTGATGCGTTGGTCAAAGAATGTAATTACGTCGCCTTGCTTAAGGTTTTGTCTTGATTCATCATTAAGTAATTTAACAAAGATTAAACTATTTTGTTTAAATGAATCTTTTTGTGTACCTTCCATCGAATCAGATTCTACTGCTAGAAATCCGTATCCAAACAGGTTTGGAATATCCTCTCTATCTCTGGATGTAATAGTAATTATTGAGAAAATCAGTAAAAATACTATCAATCCATAGAAAATAATATTTAATACAATCTTAAACGCTTTATTTTTAGACGCATTTTCCATTATTTTATCGCTCCTTAAGCATTTTCTTATATGTATTATATATTAATTTTTAAATATTGTCTATGGATTTTTGTGTTTGATAGGCAATTATTGGGTTTTCCAACCACCTAGAGCATATTGTCTAGGTGGTTAGAAATATTAATTTCAATTATGCTATATCTTTTTTTACTACTGCAAGACTTGCAAATAAAGGAGCTGTAAAGATTGCATTGTAAGCTTCGTTATCCCAGCCTTCAATCCAAATACGTACTGTAATTGTAGCATATGCATAACCTTCAGTGTCCAATTTGTGTGTTGGGACACTTCCATCTGGATCAATAAATTGACCTGGGTTCTCTGGATCTTCAATATGTGTTGCTC
>DUPY01000040.1 GCA_012838065.1 Acholeplasma sp.
ATAAATACAAATGCGTTGATAAAACTTAAATATTCTTTTGATATCATCGTTCTCATTCTTTCTTAGATTTTCATGAAATATTTTCATTTATGAATTTTTTTAGTTATTTATTCAGCTTTCTTATTAAAAAGTATTAATTTTCGTTATAATAAAGCCATTTTTTGATGATTTAACACAATTTTATTATCAAACATAAATAAATATTGTTGTCCTTTTATTTTTGATTTAAAAATAGTATAATATATAAGAACTAACATTTTGGAGGATCACATGAAATCAAAAACGAATACAAACAAAAAAAGTTTTACAAGCTGGCTACATAAAAATCGATTGAAAGTAGTTATCTTATCTTTCGCAATTGTTATCCCTATTACACTTATCGTTTTAGCATATGTTGGAACCTATGCAAATTCTCGAAAATTATATATGGATACCGAAAAGCCAGAAACACTCATTAATTCAAAGGAAATCATTTCAATTGACGATGTTACTGAACTAAATTTAAATATTGAATTAACCGAAATCGTTTTACCTAAATTAAACGAAGACAAAGAACTTACTGGAGGTACTTATCGTTTTAACGTAAGTTACACACCTACCGTTTCTTCACAATTTGAATCTGTGTCAGCAACATTCATTTTACAAACACCATGGCTAAAATATCGTAGTTCAAACGTAACACGAACACTTTCTACAAACGACTCGTCATTTTTAGTGCAATTTAATTATGTACTTCCAAAACGCACATTAATTTTTATTAATGTTGAAAGACCTGATTTATACATCAAACTTGATATTAAACGTGCGAATACTGATTTTACAACGACTTATTATATTCGACATTCGCTATTAGACGAAACACCTCTAGTTATTGAATAGTATATAAAACGCCAGTCAATCTGGTGTTTTTTTATGCCCGCAAAATAAAAAAAGATCAACAAAGTCGATCTTTCATTTTAGTTTGCAAATTTATGAGCAATTGAGCTTGCCGCTGCAGCAGCGATTGCACCAACGATATCATCAAGGAACGTGTTACACTTTCCTTTTTTCTTACCTAAATCATCTAGTTTTTTCATAATACCCGGTTTTAGTTTATCAACATATCCAAAGTTTGTTAATCCAATAGTTCCATAAACATTAACAATGGATAATGCCATAATTTCATCAATACCGTAAAGTCCGTAATCCCCCAATAACATACTTGCCAGTGGTTCTGAAATCATTTTTTTCTCAGCTAAAATATCAAGTTCTAGTCCCGTTAGTACTGCGTGTTGAACTTCACGTTTCATCATAACACGATCAACATGATCTAAACATAGTTCCATTGTAATTTGTGGTACATATGGTTTTTGTAAATCATAAGTAATTTCAGCTATGTCTTTAACATCAACGCCACGTTCTTGTAATCTTTCTTTAATAATTTGATACTTCTTGCTGTCATTTAAACGGTTATTCTCCCGTTTAATATCAATATCTGTTGCCATCTCTATCTTTCCTTTCACATTATAATTCCCGAATTTTTTATAGGGAATGTCATTATATCACAATAATTGTATAAAGTATATCGATTTTATAATAATTGTAACAACTTCTGGGCAATCATCACAAAGAATTTACCCTGAATATCGTTTTCACCATATACGTATTTACTTGAATCTTCTGGCATACCAATTGGAATACTACCAAGCAATTCTACACCAAGTTTTTCACTAACTGTTTGTCCACCGCCAGAGCCAAATAAATATAGCTTCTCATTCGTTGGTTGGTGATAATAATAACTCATATTTTCGATAACACCAACAACCTCATGCCCGATTTCCATCGCACCTAACCCCGCTTTAACAGCAACGTTTGACGCGTTAACATGTGGTGTTGTAACTACCACAACTTTACTTTTTGGTACCATCGTTTTTACGTCAATTGCCACATCTCCAGTACCTGGTGGCAAATCGATTAATATGATATCTGTATCATCATTCCACTTAATGCCATTAAAATAATGATTTAACATTCTACCTAATATTGGTCCACGCCACATCAGTGGCTTTTCCTTTGGCATAAAAAACTCTGTTGAAACAACTTCTATGTTATCTTGCGCAAGTGGCAACATAAAATCATCGTCGTATGCCTCGAGTGGTTTAATTTTCATATCTAAAATAAACGGAATGGATGCCCCATAAATATCGGCATCAATAATACCGACTTTTTTACCTAATCTTGTTAAAGCATATGCAAGATTTGCTGTGACGGTTGATTTACCAACGCCCCCTTTTCCACTTGCAACGGCTAAGTATTTAATTTCTTTAAATCCTTCAGGTTTGTATTCAGATTCGAAAACTTGAATTCTTATACCTGGATATTTAAATGTTATTTTAACGAGCTTTATAATCTCAATTTTCACTTTATCTTGATGTTTGTGATGATCTTTTAAATAGACTTCGACATCAACAACGTTTGTTTCGCTTTCAATTGATAGATGTTTTAATCCATTTACTTCACGCAAAGGTTTATTGAAACCTGGATCAATAACACTAAGAATAGCTTCTTTCAGTTTTTCCATTTATAGTCAACTCTTTTCTATTTTTGCATAAGACTATTATACATGAAAATGTTGTTATACGTAATAAGTAAGACATAAATTATCCTAAACGATTATAGTACAAAATGAAATTTAAGTTTGTAATTTTAATTTCTGTTTCACTTAGTTCAACAAGTCCTATAAAATTTTCATTATATAGTAAGATGTTTTTATAACCATAAATAACTTTCCCTGTAATTTCAATGTTTGTATCATTTTTTAAAGCAAAATAGTTGTTGTTAATTTCAAACTTGGGATATATTTCTAGATACGTTTGATAGTTTGATGTTTTTGTTGCAAGCCTAAACTCTCCTTTAAGTTCGACCTTTTGCTTATTTTTTATTTTCTCATATGCTTTATGTTCATTACTAAATGTTGTTTTAGTTACATTAAACGTTGTCTTTTTTGTGTTTGTGTTTAAAACGAGCACATGATCTTTATATTCATATGTCCCTTTTTCAAGCAGTATCATCTCTTCACTAACTAAAGGCTTATCTGTAATGACACTGCTCAAATCATAATAAGATTTAATTTCATAGTTTTCTTTATCAATAATTGTTAAAATTTCATATTGACTTAAAAGTTCGACAACATCTTCCCCATCATTATAGACAAGTTCATAGGATCCTATGAGCTTGTTTTTTGAACATGATGAAAGTAGGAAAATTGAAAACATTATGCAAACAATTTTTATAGTCTTTTTAAGCATTCAAATCACCTGATGTAACTTTTTGTTGTTGTTTTAAATCTGTCAATATGTTTTGGTACAAATCTTTGTTAATCTTATAAAATTTTAAGTAAATAAAGTATGCAAGTATGATACATACAAGCGGTACAATAATCATCGAAAGTCTTAGTGTTAATCGCATACCATCAGTCATATTATTGGCAATAAATTCGCGTGCGGCATTAATTTTTTGAGTTTGAGCCATACCACCAAATTCACCGCCAGCATCCATTTTATCTGCCAACGGTTTAATAACCGTGTTATTCATGCCTGATAACGCAAGCGTTAGACCGACAACAAGCGTCTGAATGGATGTAGCCATTTTAGTAACAAATGGATTAATTGAGAAAATAACCGATTCATTTCTCGTGCCAAGTTTCCATTGACCGTACTCAATTGTGTCAGCTAACATGACTAAGACAAGTACTTGGACAAAGCCTTCACCAAAGAATAGGAAAAAACCACCAAGACCTAACGTAATCATATTTTGTGGTAAAACATAGCCACTTGACATAAAGAGTAAATAACCAATGACCATCATAATTAATGCAACAGTGAAAATTTGTTTGCGGTCAAACTTCTTAACAAGTGTTGGAAACAAAATAAGTGACCCTAACTGACTGACGGCTAATATAACAGAAAATATTGTAAATTCACTACCACCGTATTTATTATAATCGTATTCAAAAAAGTAAATACCCAGTGCAGTCGTAATAAAGTAACCAATATTAAACAATAAAATAGATACGATGATAACGACCAATTGGTCATTTTTAAATATAATGCGTAAAATATCTTTAAATTTTGTTTTCGGTTGATCAGTTTTTGCAATATCTAACGGTTTTTCTTTAATTGTAAAGAATAAAACTAGTTGAGATATGACAAAGATTAAGGCGATGATTAATGCAATATAGAAAAATCCACGTTTTGGTCCGCCAGGAAAGTTTGGATAAATCAGTGGCACTAATGCAATTACTAAAAACATACCTAAACTTGCAAATACACGTGCTAAAGATCCAATGCTTTCACGCTCTTTGGGATCTGTTGTAAACGATGGATACATCGACCAATAAGCAATATCATTCATCGTAAATGTAATTTCTACAAGTAAGTATAAAATCGTAAAGACAATAATAAACGGTACACCACGGAGACCAAAGTCTTGGAACATTAAGAAAATAAAGATTGAACTTAAAAGTGCTCCTAGAGCAATCCAAGGTCTAAATTTTCCAAATTTCGACTTGGTGTTATCAATAATGATACCCATTAGCGGATCGTTAACAGCATCCCATACTCTTGAAACAGCAATGACTATGGAAATGGCAATAAGTTCAAAATCACTTAAGCCAATAGCGCTTGTAAAAAAAACTAATAAATAGGTGCTATACAGCGTGTAAATCATGTCACGACCTAAGCAGGTCATGCTATAGGTGTATTTTGTTTTCTTGCTTACTTTTTCACTCATTATTCAATTCCTTTTGCCCTTTTTTATATTTTTTAAGTCCCGATATAAGTTTTAAATTTGCTAAATCTACTAAACCTTCAGCCATAGTGAAGTTTAAAGAATCTCCCCCAAATGACGCTAGACAACGAATCGGCATTTCAAGCAATGTCTTTCGAATGTTATCTTTAATCCAAGGTACTGCATCGTCAACTTTTTTCGTTGCTTCTTTAAGAATCATTTTAACAATCATTCGTCCAACGAATGAATATTCTAAAGCGAATAATGGTGATTCCATTGTAAATGGACGTTTATATTCAATATTTTCTGGTGGTAATTGCTTGTAATAAACGTCTTTAAATTTAAGTGGGTTATACATCTTCCATGGCAATTCATGTATTGGCGTAGCTCCTTCTATTTCAATATCAAAACTATGAATGCTTTCCTTAACATTTTTAGAAACATGAAGTTTGTAGTTTCCACCTTCCATTACAAATTCTTTTTGTTCTAAGTCGTAATACTTAAATTCATTTCTATCAACACGTATTAATACTTGATTTTCTTCGCCTGCCTGTAATTCTACTTTATCAAATGCAACCAACACCTTTTTAGGTTGATATGTTTTTGACTTAAAGCGCTCTAAATAAACTTGAATAACTTCTTTTGCAGTAAAACTACTTTTATTTTTAAGTTTAAAGGTTATTTCAAAGTGATTATCTTTACTTTCAATTGCAAAATCACTGTAAATAAAATCAGCATAACTTAATCCATAACCAAATGGATAATTGACTTCAATATCAAAGGACTCATAGTATCGATATCCTATGAAGATTGATTCATCGTAGTATACAGCATTATTATTATCTTTTATCTTAAATGGTAGTGCATCTAAGCTCTTAATCCATGTTTCAGGTAGACGACCAGATGGTGAATGTCCTTTAAGTACACTTAGAATGCTATGTGAAACACCTTCGCCACCTAAATAGCTCAAAAGTAAACCTTTTACTTTATCTTTAAAACTTACATCAACGACGGATCCTGTAATTAAAACTACGACAACATTTGAATTAATCTTTAAAATTTCTTCTAATAGAATTAATTGGTTTTGAGGAACATTGATGTGCGTACGGTCAATACCTTCCGTTTCATAACGTTCTGGTAGTCCCATAAAATAGACAACTTTATCATGTGTTTTTGCGTATTCAATTGCATCAAATGATAAAAGTTCATCAACAGCGTCTGTATATAGTGGGTAACCAAATGCATATTCCGAATTTGGGAAGTAATCCTTATGAATTTCATAAACTTGATCCACTTTGTAAGGATTAATATACGAACTTCCACCGCCTTGGAAGCGCATATCTTCAATAAAGCCCCCAACAAATAGAACTTTGTCATTTTCTTTAATTGGTAGGATATTGTCTTCATTTTTTAAAAGAACTAAACCGTTTTTTGCATATTCAATAGCGTTTTGATGATGTTTAGCCAAGTTTTCTTTAACCTGTTCTTTAGATTGATACTTATCAATTAAGTTTAAAATTCGATCGCTTGATTCCATAATATTTTTTTCAAGTGACGGATCTTTTTCTAGTGCTTCCTTAATTTTTTTCGAACCATATCCACGACTTGATGGCATTTCTAAATCAAGTCCACGTTTCAATGCTTTTACTCGGTCAACGGTTGCCCCCCAGTCGCTTACGACAATACCTTTGTATTGCCATTTTTTTCTTAAAACATCGTTAATATATGGGTGTTGGCTACCGTAGTGCCCATTAATTTTATTGTAGCTAGCCATAATAGATGCTGGATTGGCTTCAACTGCCATCTTGAACGCTTTTAAATAAATCTCATTTAATGCGCGTGTATCCACAACTGCATCAATAAATAGACGATTTTTTTCTTGATTATTTGCAAAAAAATGTTTTACTGACGTACCAACGCCTTCATTTTCTATTGCTTCTACATAAGCTTTCGCTAACACGCCAGTTAAAAATGGATCTTCTGAAAAATACTCAAAATTGCGTCCACAAAGCGGATTACGCTTAACATTAATACCAGGGCCTAAAATGATTTGTACGTCTTGTGATTTTGCATCATGTGCTAAATTTTTAGCCATATTTTGAATAAGGTTTTTATCAAATGTAGCCGCTAGCATACTTGCAGTAGGATAACAAACGGCTTTCGTACTTCCACCTATACCTAAGTTATCGCCCATTTCATTTTGCTTTCTTAGACCATGTGGTCCATCAGCCATCATAATTGGTTTCAATTTTTCAAATGTTTTTAAGCGCCATACATCCTTACCATCAAGTAGTTCTATACGTTCTTCAATATTAAGATTCATAAACTTCCACCTCTGTTTCATAAAATTTATCGTTTATTTTTACAACGATTTTTCCAGTACCAGGGTTTATTGTTTTCACCCAAAAGGCAAGTAAACCATTGTTTAAACTTTGAAGTTTCGGTCCAACTAATTCCAAATTCTCTACATATATTTCTACAGGATCAAATGCGTAAGGTGCAATTTCGCTATTTTGATCTACTTTTTTTATAACAACTCTTGTAGAATCATATGTATCGCCAATATTTAAAACTTTTCTAGTCGGTATGAGTTCATAATCAAAGGTTCGATACATGCTCTTAGTTACACTTTTTACAAAGTGGTCATTAATGTACCCATCGAATCGATAATCTGATTGCTTACTCCCCCAATTGCTTAAGTATTTATAAAACAACGATACACCTTGATCCATTGTTAATTTATATTTACGCAAAATATAAAGGACTCTTAACTTTGTCTTTAATGGCATTTTCGTGCCATACTTTTGGACATCTTTTAAGATTTTTTTTGCGATTTCACTATCTTTTACTGAAAAACCTTCGTTTTTCTCAATAAGTTCGCCGATGAAATCATCAATTATAATTGGTGGATGTTTTAAATATTTATACTTATTCTTACTTGGATAAAATGTTTTAACATATTTTGCATTACGATATAACTTAATATAATCAACATTCGTAAAAACATAAACTTCATTTAAATTGCCTTTGGGATAATCTCCCATAATAAGATTACTTGATACATGCATAACAACCTCTTTTGAGCCTTCAGCCATGTATACATAACTTGCAATTTTATGATTTCTGTATATATCTAAAACGCCGTGATGACATATGCCATCGCCACTTCCAAATTCATTATGTGTTTGATAATCGCTGAAGCACCAACCAATTGAACCACTTAATTTATTGTTAGGATCTTTCATTTGATTTAATACATTTAAATGTCGTTTGGCATGTTCAATTCTTTTTGGTTCATCATCATATGTTTTTGTTGGATACATATGACCATTATATTCACTTACAAGATATGGAGCGTCTTTTATTACTTGTTTTTTTCTTAGTAAACCACGATTATTTCCTTCATGATAAAAGTCGTTATACGTATAAACATCTTCTAGAAACTCTGAGTGTTGCATATTTCTTACACCGCCCGTTTGGCGCATCGGATCTAAACGTCTTGCTAAATCGTTTGTTTTTTGATAAAAATCGTGATGATCGTTTGACTCATTAATACGAACGCCCCATAAAACGACGGAAGGATGGTTACGGTCTCTAACAATCATACTTTCTAAATTTTTCAAACTTTCAGCTTGCCATTCTTCATCACCGATGTGTTGCCAGCCAGGTATTTCAGTAAATACTAACAGACCAATCTCATCACAACGATTAAGAAAATGTGTACTTTGAGGATAATGTGCTGTTCTTACCATATTTAAGCCTAAAGATTTTAAAAGATCTGCGTCTTCTCTTTGAGCACCTTTAGGCATAGCGTTTCCAACATATGGATAGCTTTGATGGCGATTCAATCCCATTATTTTAGTTTTTTTGCCATTTAAATAAAAACCATCATTTTTAAAAACTGCGTCTCTAAACCCAAATCGCTCAAAATAAGTTGCCCCTTCATACTCTAATTTAAGTGTGTATAGATAAGGTGATTCGATAGCCCAAAGTTTTTTGTTTGGTATATGAAATTGAATTTCTGTTTCATAATCTGTAACAATCTCATCGTTACACAACACCATATTTTCATCTTGATCGTAAATACTTGCATTTAATACACCTTTAGTTGCATTTGTTTTAATTTGAAATTTCACATCATCGTTTTCCAGTGTATTTTCATACTTGACATGAATATTTATAATATGGTTTTTAGGCCGTTTAATTAAGTATACTTCACGATATATGCCCGCATACCCTAAATAATCTACAATGCCACCGAACGGTGGAATTGATGGATTTTCACGACTATCAACAAGTACTTTTAATTTATTTTGTCCAACAATAGGTTTGATTTCAAACTCAAATGGCGTATAGCCACCTCGATGAACATGAATAAGTTCGTCATTAAAATATACACAAGCTATGTGATGGATGCCTTCGAATCTTAAACTTAAGTGTTTATTCATATCTTCATCGACAAACTCTATCGTTTTTTCATATGTAAACTGCTTTAGTAAATCATCAATATTAAAATTAGATATTGGAAGCTCAACGCCTGGATGTGGCAAATGAACATTTTTAGTTAAACCATTATAACTAAATTGCCAGTCAAAGTTTAAACTTATTTTTTCCATTATGACACCTCAATCTTTTCTGCTACATATAATTCGGAGCCATAATCGCCTAAAAGTCTTGTTTCTGTGTTATAGTAAGTGCCCATGAACTGTTGTTTTAAAGGTACGCCGTTTTTTAAAGCTGCTCCATCAACTAAAAGTTTTATTTGTGCATTATCAAGTGTTTTATACTTTCCTATTATCCGCATAACAAGTCCATCATGTTTAAATGGCACTTTTACTGCATGTTTAATTAAATGACCAAAACGATCTATATTTAATACATTAGGCTTTGAATAGACACTGTAAGTATTCGCCTCATTGACGTTTTTTAAATACAGTTTTTCAAAGTTTGGACTTGCGTCCACGATTGTTTGATAACGTCCAATAATATGTGTATCATCTTTTGATACTTGAAATTGAAAATCGTTACCTTTTCGATTAAACCGATAAAATTTCCCGTACTGAAAAATGTCACGGTATTTTTTATAAAATGCAATTTGTTCTTTAACAGCTTTTCGTTCGTATGGTTTTAACACGCGAACATCAAGCTCATAGCCTAAAACGCCAAAACTTGCCACATTAAAGCGTGTTTCCAGTGGCGTTTTTCTTAGTGTTTGTGCATGTGGTGCTTCACTCACATGACAACTAATTGTTGAAAGTGGGTATAAATAGGATAGTCCCTCTTGAATTTTCAAACGGGTCATAGGATCTGTATTATCGCTTGCCCATACTTGTGGACCAAAGGTTAACATCCCTAAATCAAAGCGATTGCCGCCACTTGAACATGTTTCAAGTAAAATATGTGGATATCGTGTTTTTAAATCCTTTAAAATATCGTATAAACCTAAAATATATTTATGAAAAAACATCCCTTGGTTGCTTAGTTTGTTTGAATACATATCAGATATATGACGATTCATATCCCATTTAATATACGAAATATTTGCACAATCGATCGTGTTAAAAAGGTTTTCTTTTATGTAGCGAACAACCTTGTCATTACACAAGTCTAAAACAAGTTGATTTCTTCCCTTAGACGGTTCTAAATAAGGAACTTTTATAGCAAACTCAGGATGCATTGTAAAAAGCTTTGAGTCTTGGTTTACCATCTCTGGTTCAAACCATAAGCCAAAGCCCATCTTCATTCGATTTATTTTTTTTGCTAATTTATCTAAGCCGCTTGGTAATTTCTTTCGGTTAACATCATAATCACCAAGACCTTTTGTATCATCGTTTCGATTGGAAAACCATCCGTCATCTAAGACAAACATTTCAATGCCTAACTTTTTTGCTTTTCGGGCAAGGTTGATAATTTTTCGTTGGTTAAAATCGAACATGAACGCTTCCCAATTGTTTAAAACAATCGGTCTTAGTTCTTTTTGGTTATTTTTAGGTACAATGTGTCCATTAATAAAATCATGCATGTTATGGCTAAGTTTATTTAAGCCTTGTGCTGAATATGTTAAGACCGCTTCAGGTGTTTCAAAAAAAGCATTCTTTTCAAGAGGCCATTCGAAACAATGCGGATTAATTCCGGTCATAACACGCATCATGCCATGATTAGACACGTGTACTGCACTATAATGATTCCCGCTATAAACAAGATTTATACCAATTGCAATACCATAATCTTCATTTGTATCTTTTTTAGCCAATATAAAACCCGGGTTGTGCCGATTACTGCTTGCACCAGTGGTTGACTCGATACTATACGTACCATAACTTAATGGACGTATATGCTTATGTGTTTCCTTAATCCATCCACCGTCAAATGTTATAAGATCGTAGTCCATTTCAGGCACATCAATCATCATTGACATTACCTTACGAATAACTAAAGTATTTTCATTCATATTTCTTATAATTAGTTTTCTTGTTATTGTGTTTGTTTCAAAAAATGTTGAATAAATAAGGTCTACTTCAACATTGTTCACTTCATCATATAGCGTTACAATAATCGTTTTATCTGCATTTAATGCATGTGGAAGATTATAGTCATAACTATCATCGATTATTGTATGTGACTTATATTTAAAATCACACACAAAACTGCCATTAGGCATTTTAGCTTCAAATGGCATTAAGCGATAATCTCCTTTACCAATAAATGAATATTCCAAAGGCAATAAATCTAAAGGAATTGGATGATCATCACTGTACAACACTTGACTTCCAGCACCGGCAGTAATCTTTACTTTTAAATCAGTAAGCTTACTTTTTGTTTTTGTACCAAAATAAACATGTTCTAAATGGCCACTTGGAAGTATTTCAAAAATATAGGACAGTTCTTTCGTTTCTAAACAAATAAATGAATCCTTTTGATATATCATGCAAACCAGACCTCCATTTAATACTATTATACACGAAATGTAAGCGTTTCACTAATTATTAAGCATCATTTAAATCAAAAAAATTAGATTGTATGTATACATAGAACGATTATACAAAGCCATTAAGTTGTTTGACTTTATTTTTAAACTATAGTCAATGGATAGGAAACTGCCACCGGGTAGTCGTAAATGCGTTCATGCATATCGTTAGGTCTATGAAGATATGTATTTGAGTGCATTATTTTTTTTTGGAGGAACTATGCAAAAACTTTATCTTAAACTTAATTACTTTACAAAAAACGAACTTCGCTTATGGGCTATTTCTGTTTTACTTATTGTTGGATCATTTTTCATTTTTGATAAAACAAATTATTTAACACTAATAGCTTCCTTAATTGGAACAACTTCTTTAATCTTTAATGCAAAAGGTAATCCTTTCGGACAATTACTCATGATTGTCTTTAGCGTTTTATACGGTATGATTTCACTTTCTTTTAAATACTACGGCGAAATGATTACATACTTAGGTATGACTGGTCCCATGGCATTATTCGCTTTAATTAGCTGGCTAAAAAACCCATACAATGGTGACATGTGTGGCCGATTTACTTTGTGATTTAGGCACTTTTATTGGTTATAAGTGGTTATAGAATGGGTTGTTGATTTGTAAAGTTGTTATTTGCAAAAAAACGAGAATTTTTGAAAATATGCAGTTGCATACGAATATATAGTAAAATATACGACTTTTACGTTTTTAGTTAGTTAGATGGGTGTGAGAGAAATTCTTATGCCTTTTTTTATTCATTTATATCGGAGTTTAACAGATCACAAACTACCCTGATAACTACCTTAATTAG
>DUPY01000041.1 GCA_012838065.1 Acholeplasma sp.
GATTGTTAAAAAAAAGTTTGACACTCTTTTTAAACCTTACAATACTTTTTAGTGATAAGTGTTCAACATCTAATGAATGTACCTTTATTCCTGCTTCACTAATCATTTTAAACATTTTAGTACGTCTATCTACATATCTAGTTAATATCTCAATTTCATGCCCATGCTTTTTAAATTCTTCATAAATATTTAATATAAAGATTTCAATACCTCCAATTGTTGGGGATATTCCTGAAATATAATGTAATATTTTCACTTTTACACCACCTATAATTACTTCACAAGTATAAGTAACTCTTTGCCTGGAATCTGATTTGGTTAGCTATTTCCAATCATAACAAACTATTTATTTGCGCTGTTTTCCTAAATACCTTTTCTTGGAATAGACTGCTTGTATTGACATGTGTACGCATTAATTCTATATATATACAGCTTAATCATTATTTTCACCTTCAATCTTTTGGTCCCAGTCGTTAAATGACAACTGGTTTTTATAACCTTTAGTTCCTTCATACATTAATTTTATTACTCTAAAAAATGAATGTTTTCTCAATTTTATTGAATAGTATACTAAAAGAAGATATTTTAATTTGGGTAGTGCGGCTTCAAAGAAGGCCCCTTTGTCAAAGAAATATTTGTCATTATAACCTTTAAACCAAGTAGACTCTTCATGTGAGACACTGCCTATAAACTCTTTGGATGAAAAAATTTTAAGACCATTTTTTAAGCAGTCCCTTAAAAATAAACTATCTTCTCCTGCACTATACTTAGCGCCTCCACCAAATAATAATGAAAAACTAATGTTTTTACTTCGTACTGAACTTAGTCTAACAGCAATTCTATAGGTGCCATAACGAAATGCATTATACAACCGAATACGTTTATTTTCTTTGTTTATTTGTTTACCTCTTTGAGAATGTGTGCTTTTTAAATTAAAAACAATAACATCTGCATTAGGATTTTTAGTGAATTCTTCTAAAACTATTTTTTTATAGTTATCATAATAAGTTACATCATCATCTGCAAATAAACAAATATCAGCTGTCGCTCTCATCAGGGAAGTATTTCGGCTTAAACCAACCCCACGCTCGTTAAACGAGTAAAAAAGCATGCTATTTCCATCATACATAAATTCATCAAAATCATTTTTATCACATTGGTTTACTATTATCGCATCTGAGCGTATGTTCATTTTTTTTAGTATACTATAATCTGTTTGATTCATAGTTGGAATCAAAACTTGTAAATTCATCTCGCTTCCCCCATTAATAAGTTTAAAGCCTAACATATTATACTAAGCATTTAGTTACATATTTTTACTTCTATAGTCTCCAATAACTATAACCTTTTTCTTCAATCTCTTTTCTATCTAGAATACTCTTGACGTCAATAAGTATCTTCTCACTATTATTAAATTCTCCATACAAAGAATCAATCTGATTCCAATCCATCTGTCTAAAGATATCATGGGCAACGGCTAATACTAAGCAATCAGCATCGTTTATTTCCTTGATATCTATCAAGTCAATACCGTATTCATGTTTAGCCTCATCAGCATCAGCTTCCGGATCAACCACAATCGGATCAATACCATATTCCTTAAGAGCATCAATAATATCTACGACTTTAGAGTTTCTGGTATCTGGAGTATTTTCTTTAAACGTTACCCCTAGAATCACAACTTTGGCTTGTCTTACAACTTTGTTTGCCAATATAAGTTTCTTTATGATTGCATCTGCGACAAACTTCCCCATGCCATCGTTGATTTTTCTGCCTGATAAAATTATCTGGCTGTGATAACCTAGTTTTTCTGCTTCATATACAAAGTAATAAGGGTCTACACCTATACAATGACCTCCAACAAGACCTGGTGTGAATCCAAGAGCATTCCATTTTGTGTTCATAGCCTCAACGACTTCTTTTGTGTCAATACCCATACGATCGAATACCATAGCAAGCTCATTCATAAAAGCGATATTTATATCACGTTGGCTATTCTCAACCACTTTAGCTGCTTCAGCAACTTTAATAGATCCGGCTCTATGAACACCCACTTCAATTACTAACTCATATACTTTCGCGATTTCATCAAGACTTTCTTCATCCATACCCGAAACTATCTTTATGATATTCTCAAGTCTATGTACTTTATCCCCTGGATTAATTCTTTCTGGTGAGTATCCAATTTTAAAATCAACCCCACATTTTAGTCCTGACTCTTCTTCTAATATTGGAATACAAATATCTTCAGTTACCCCAGGGTAAACAGTTGACTCATAAACAACAATTGAACCTTTTGTCAAATTCCTTCCAACAATTCTACTAGCTCCTTCTACCGGTGATAGATCTGGTGTCTTATCTGAATTAATAGGAGTTGGCACAGCTACAATATGAAATTTAGCTTCCTTTAATTTAGTTTCATCATCTGTAAATTCAACAGTTGTCTTTTTAATCTTTTCATTACCAACTTCGTTAGTTGGATCTATTCCAAATTTGTATAGTTCTATTTTCTTTTTGTTTAAATCAAAACCAATAACATCAACTTTTTTTGCAAAAGCTACTGCTATAGGCATTCCAACATAGCCAAGTCCAATTACTGCTATCTTCTCTTTTTTTTCTACGATTTTTTCATATAATCTCATAATGATATACGCTCCTTATTTATACATTTTCAATTACTTCAATAAGCTTATTGGTTAGATTTTTGAAATCGAACTCATGTGCAGCCTTTCTTGCGTTCTCACCCATTTGTCGAGCTTGTTCATCATTTTTACATGCTTCGAGTATTGTTTTTGCTACATTTTCAGGATTTTGATCAGTAGCACTAAAACCACAATTGTATTTTTCTAATAAGCTATATCCTGTTGTATAAGTTTGTATTATAGCTCTGCCCGCTGCTAAGTACTCAAAAAATTTATTCTGACTTTGTCCATATTTATCAAGTGAAGTACTAGAA
>DUPY01000042.1 GCA_012838065.1 Acholeplasma sp.
ATGATAATGCTTTAATAATACCTGGAACAATTAATAATAATGACCATAAAAATGTAAATATTGAAATTAACACATGAGCAACTAAACTTTCTAAAAAACTATTTTTGGCTGTATTGATAATAACATCAAACTCATCCATGGATTCTTTTCGTGTAAGTTTCAGTAAATATGCACTCATGCCAGCAGCTATTGCCCCTACAAAAAGAAACCCTACAATAGTCGCTGTCACAGCACTAATTATCAATGTTAAGATAAATAATACTGCAAATACACGCCAATATTGACCTTCCAAAGTTTGTCTTGCCATGCGTCGATAATCTGCTCTTTGTTTCATATTCGGTCTCCTTATTTATCTACAGCAGCATTCGCTAAGAATAGGAATGCTTCTGGATCAAGTGAAGCTCCACCTACTAAAGCACCATCAATATCTGATTCACTTAATAGTGCTTCAACGTTTTTAACGTTCACTGAGCCGCCATATAATATTCTAATTTCATCAGCAGCGTCATTATATAATTCTCTTAATACGCCTCTGATCGCTTTAATTGTATCGTTAGCTTGTGTTGGGGTTGCTGTTTTACCAGTTCCAATTGCCCAAATTGGCTCATAAGCAACGACAGTTTTTAATGCATCTTCTTTTGATACATCTTTATATGCTTTAATTACTTGTTCGCGTACGACAGCATCTGTAGTTCCAGCTTCTCTAATTTCGAGTGATTCACCAACACAAACAATCGGGATTAACTGATGAGCAATCGCAGCCTTTACTTTTAAGTTTACAGTTTCATCCGTTTCGTTATAGTACGCTCTTCGTTCACTATGCCCTAAAATTACATAAGTTACACCAACTGTTTTAATCATGTTTGGTGATATTTCGCCTGTGTATGCACCTTCTTCTAGATAATGCATATTTTGAGCACCGATTCTTAGGTTTTCGCCTTCGCGTTTTACTAAGTCTCTTAAGTAAATTGCTGGTGCACAAATAACTGTATCTACAGCATCTTTACTTGGCACATCTAAGTTGACTCTGTATATAAATTCAAGCGCATCATCCTTGACTTTATACATCTTCCAGTTACCAGCGATAAGTTTTTTTCTACTCATGATATCACCCTAAAATAGAAGCAACATCTTTGATCGCTTCTTCTGCGCGGTTTCCTTTCGCTACGATGCGTACGTTTGTTCCGTAAGGAATCGCTAATGACATTAAACCTAAAATTGATTTTAAGTCAACGACTTTATCGCCGTAATGTAGTTCAATGTCAACTGCATATTTAGAAGCAGTGTGTACTACTTTTGCTGCTAAAGATGCATGAAGACCTGTAGTACTTTTAATCATAATTTCTTTTTCCATGTATGTCTCTCCTCTTTTTTTTAAAACATTGGTGGTGTACTAATCCATAATACTTTCGCGTTATGCTGAGATGTGTTTAAAATATAGTGTTCTTTATTTGCTGAGTAATAGAAAGTTTCACCTTTTCTAATTATATGTCTCTTTTTATTATACACAAGTGTAATCTGTCCTTCCAGTACATAGCCAAATTCTTCACCTGGGTGTGGGTCATCAATTTCTGATTGACCGCCTGGAGCAATTTCTATAATGATTGGCTCCATTTCATATTTTAACGCATTCGGTACAATCCAACTAACCATATGCTTTAAATCTTCGTTTTCTTTTATATAGAAGTCATCTTTTTTGAAAACAACTGTTTGATCTTCTTCAATTGAGAAAAATTCATGTACATCTGTCCCGAGTACTTCAAGGATGGAAAACAATGTTTGCATAGAGGGTGATGTAAGATTATTTTCCAATTGTGAAATATAACCTTTTGTTAATTCTAATCTATTGGCAAGTTCTTCTTGAGTCAAGTTGTTGCCTAGGCGTAGTTCGCGAATTTTTTTACCTAAATCGATCATTTATCTTTAACACACTCAATACCTGGAAGTTTTTTACCTTCTAAGTATTCTAGTGACGCTCCTCCACCTGTTGAGATGTGAGTAAATGCATCTTCTAGACCGAATTGAATTACCGCAGCAGCTGAGTCGCCACCACCGATAATTGTAGTTGCTTGATCTTTGATAGCACCGATTGCTTTTGCAACTTCTAGTGTACCATTTTTAAAACGTTCAAACTCAAATACGCCAACAGGTCCATTCCATACAACGGTCTTAGCATCCTTAATTATTGACTTAAATAACTCAATTGTTTTTGGTCCAATATCCATACCCATTTCATCTGCTGGGATTGCATCAATTGAACGAACATTTTTTTCTGATTCTGGATTGAATTCTTTTGCGGTAATAACATCTGTACCTAGTACAATTTTACCTTTTCCAAGTTCTAATAATTCTTTAGCTAAGTCAACTTTGTCTGCTTCAAGTAAACTTAAACCAACTTCGTGACCCATAGCGTAGAAGAATGTATAAGCCATACCGCCACCGATTAACACTTTATCAGCAACTTTTAATAAATTTTTGATAACTTCGATTTTATCAGATACTTTAGCACCACCTAAAATTGCCACAAATGGTCTTTCAGGATTTTCTAATGTACCACCGATAAAGTTGATTTCTTTTTCAAGTAAGAATCCTGCACCAACTTCTTCTAAGTTCGATGCGATACCAACGTTTGAAGCGTGTGCTCTATGGGCTGTACCAAACGCATCGTTTACGAAGACTTCTCCAAGTGATGCCCAGTATTTGCCAAGTTCAGGATCATTTTTACTTTCTTTTTTGCCATCAAGATCTTCAAATCTAGTGTTTTCAAACATTAAAACATCGCCAGATTTCATAGCGTTAATAGCGGTTTCTAATCTTTCGCCCCGCGTTTCATTAATGAAAGTAACAGGCTTAGCTAGTAATTCGCTTAATCTTTCAGCAACAACAGCTAAACTGTTTTTAACTTTATCCGCTTCATCTTTTATGCGCCCTAAGTGTGAGAAGATGATTGCTTTACCACCATTTTCTAAAACGTAGTTAATTGTTGGTAATGCTTGAACAATTCTATTTTCGTCAGTGATTTTTCCATCTTTTAATGGAACATTGAAATCAACACGAATTAAAACTTTTTTGTCTTTTAAATTTAAGTCTCTAACTGATTTTTTTGCCATGATTAGCCTCCTATTTTTGTAATCGTTTCGTCGTTATAATTATATCATAATTGTGTTTTATTGCTATAAGAAATGACATGAAAGTGTTTTTATTATGTGTTTTTTTATCTTTTCGATTTTAATTTTCGTATTTAAATATTTTTTATAAGTAAAATTAATTGATAGAATTCGTTTGCTTTTAAAAATAATTTTTAATCCCGAATCAAAATTTATCACATCATATATAGCATAATCATTTATCCAAATGTTGTCAAAGTCACGAATTCTCTTTATTGGAAATAAAACGAGTTGATTGGATAATACAATAGGTATTTGATATTTGAGTTGTATGGTTTGTTTTACAGCTTCTATATAGCCTTCGTAAGTAAATAAAAACTTTTTACAAAGTAATTGTATATGAAATAAATTTCTATTAGAACTTTCAATAATTTCATCTGATTTATATATCTTTGATCCCTTTGGTGTGTTAACTATATATTCAATCATTTTTTTTATCAATAAAAAAAGGGCGAATCGCCCTTTTTATGCTTCTACTTTTTCTTCAACTTTTTTAGTTGTTTTTTTAACTGGTTTTTCTTCTTCAATTTCATCGTTAGCATCGATGATTAATCTTTGTTCTGTTTCTGGATCAAAGAAATGAACTTTGTTCATATCTAATGCTAAGCGCATCTTATCGCCAATGCGTACACCTGAACGAGCATCAATGCTTGCACAAATGCTATCGTTATTAATGTTTGTGTAAATGTTTGTTTCCGCACCGAGTAATTCGGCAACGTCAACTACGATATCTAGTACTGCATCTGGATATGTTGAAATTACTAGAGGATCATCATGTAGGTCTTCTGGTCGAATACCTAAGACAATTTTCTTTTCAATGAAACGATTGTGCTTTATAATTTGCATTTTGTGTTCTGGTAATTTAATTGAGTAATCACCTGCTCTAAATACGCCATCTTTACCAACAATACCACGGATAAAGTTCATTGGAGGCGTTCCGATGAATCCAGCAACGAACATGTTGTTTGGATAGTCGTAAATTTGTTTTGGAGCACCAACTTGCATAATGTATCCATCTTTCATAACAACGATTCTTGTAGCCATTGTCATCGCTTCAATTTGGTCGTGTGTTACATAGATCATTGTCGTTTCAAGTTTGTTATGTAGTTTAATTAATTCACCACGCATTTGAACACGTAGTTTCGCGTCTAAGTTTGATAGTGGTTCGTCAAGCAAGAATACTTTTGCATTACGAACGATCGCACGGCCTAAAGCAACACGTTGGCGTTGTCCACCTGATAAAGCTTTAGGTTTACGTTTTAAGTATTGAGTTAGACCTAAAATTTCAGCAGCTTCGTTAACTTTTTCTTCGATAATGTTTTTTGGTGTTTTTCTTAACTTTAAACCAAATGCCATGTTATCATAAACAGTCATATGTGGATATAAAGCGTAAGATTGGAACACCATCGCGATGTTACGATCTTTTGGTGCTTTATCATTAACTAATTCGTCATCAATGTATAATTCACCTGAAGTAATTTCTTCTAACCCTGCAATCATTCTTAGTGTTGTTGATTTACCACAACCTGATGGTCCAACAAAAACAATAAATTCTTTATCTTCAATGTCTAAGTTGAAATCAAAAACAGCTTGAACGTTATTAGGATAAATTTTATTAATATCTTTTAATTTTAATGTAGCCATATTTGCCTCCCATTTGTTTTATACATCAATTATAGCAAAACCGCTTACATAAAAAAATGTGCACAGTGCACACATATTTTATGGTTCTAAAATTTTGTTAGAGGTGGCTAATTTTTAAATGGGTATTAAAAAAGCAAGATATTTAAATTATAGTGTGGTAACAATAGAGCTATCCATTATAGTGTGGTATATCACATGATTTTTTAAAGGGCCTATTTAATTAGTATATGGTAAATTAAAAATGCATCGTTAAAGTTTCTTACATCAAAGTCTGTGACTTGATAAAACTTATCAATTCGCTGAATGAGCGTATTTCTATGAATGTATATTTTTTTTGCTGCCAAACTCATGTTTTGATTGCTTTCTAAATATGCTTTAACGGTATCAAGCATGACTTGATCTTGATAGTATTTGCTTAGTATATGTTGTTTATGTTCTTTGGTTACTTGAAGTAATTGATCTTTTAATATTATTTTTTCATCTAAATAAGCATACTTAGCAATACTTATTTGTTTTAAGAGTGATTGAACAAAATCAAAATGCTCGGCTATATCGTGTTCATGGAGTTGTGGGGATACATACAGTCGAATATCCGTAAATATATCGGTTTTTAAGTTTAAGATGAGGCCTTCAAAATCTGTAGTTTTCTCACTTTCAAATACCATAAAAATACTATGATCATTTTTCACTTCAAAGCGATGTAAAAATACAACGGCAGAAAAAAGCGATTCAATCAAATCTACATGTTCTAAAATATTTAATTTACTTTCAATTATTAAGTATCTTTTCATATTTTACCTCATTATAAATTATATCACATAATGTAAATATGTGATTTTATTATGGTATAATTACCATACAAAAAGAAGGGGTACACTATGAAAAAATATCGAAAAAAACAAAATAAATATGCGATTTTACTCTTCTCATCTTTCATACTTATGGTAACAAGCATCATCTTAAACTTTACAATACTAGATTTATCTGTCGAAACAAAGCTTTTATTCATGATACTTCTTTTAATGATCTGGGGGATTTTGCTATTTTACTTATCTATCAAGTTAAGACTCTATACGGAATATTATCAACTTGCTGGTTTAAAAGAAATGTATGAAGGTCCTATTACAAATAAATACGACACATTAGACCATAGAGTGTTTACATCGCTTCAAAGAATTGGGTTTTCACCTGCCAAAAAATTTTCATCATTTGATGTTATTGACCGACATATCGAAAAAGCAAATTTTGCGAATTCAAAGCGCGGTATATTAGAAATCGTACTATGTATTTATGATGATTCCATTGGATTTTACGATGAAAAAACAGATGAGGCTATTTATAACATTGAAAACTCATATCGTGGTTCAGATAAAAAATATTCAAATTATTTCATTTATCCAATTAAAATTGTAGATGAACTTACTGAAGAAAAATTTTATGATGTTAACAAAGTTACCATAGAAAAAAACGGTAAACTTTCGATTACCGTTTTACCTATTTTTTATGAAAGAAAAACCAATCAGTTTTACTTTTTAAACAGTTCATTTAATGCTTCTCCGCAGTATGAATATGCAAAGAATTTTATTAAATCAAACTTTAGTTAAAGAGCCTTGTGCTCTTTTTTATTTTAAAGCATCTTCGATTGCTTTAAGTTCTGCTTCGCTAAATTCTAAATTTTTAATTGTTTCTAAGTTTTCATAGAGTTGTTCAATCTTTGAAACACTAATTAATGTTGAAGTCATTTTTGGATTTCTAAGCGACCACGCTAGAGCCATTTGAGCTATCGATTGACCCCGTTTTTTAGCAATCACATCAAGTTTTCTTAGTTTTGCTCGTAATTCATCTGTAATATCTTTTTCATTTAAAAATTGACTTGCTGGATTTTTCGCTCTAGAATCTTCAGGAATACTATCAATATATTTATTCGTTAGTTTTCCTTGAGCAAGTGTGCTATAACAAATCGTTCCACCACCAAGTTCAAATTGTGTTTCAATTAATCCATCGTCTTCTATAAAACGGTCAAGCATGCTATATTTTGGTTGTGTAATGACATAAGGTACATGAAGTTCTTTTAAAATTTTATGTGCTTGTTTTAATTGGTCACTATTGTAGTTCGATAAACCAACATATAGAGCTTTTCCACTTAAAACAATATCTCTTAATGCAAGCATTGTTTCATAAAGGTCTGTTTCATAATCAAAACGATGATGATAAAAAATATCAACATATGGTATACCCATACGTTCAAGCGATTGATCAAGAGAGGCGATTAAATATTTTCTTGAGCCAAAATCACCGTATGGCCCTTCCCACATGTAATACCCCGCTTTTGTACTAATGATGATTTCATCACGATATTTCATAAGACCATCTTTTAAAATTTGTCCGAAGACTTTTTCTGCGTGTCCTGCAGGTGGTCCATAGTTATTTGCTAGATCAAAATGCGTGATACCGTGATTAAATGCTTCAAAAATAATTTCACGACATTTTTCATAGTCATTAGTTTCCCCAAAGTTATGCCATAAACCAAAAGATAAAACTGGAAGTTTTAATCCGCTTCGGCCAAGCCTACGATAAATCATTTTATCATAATTGCCAGATTTTTTTGTAAACATATTTTTCATCCCTCCTATATTTAGGATATCATATTATAAAAAATAAAGAGGCTCCAGGAGCCTCAATAAATCTATTCTTTTAAATATTTAGGTAATGCAAGTAACCCTGTAATTAATAAGTATAATCCAACACCACCATAAATGACTAGTGGAAGTATTTTTTGATTCCAGCCTGCAACTGCGTTGATTCCATCAAAAAAGTAGCTTAAAACGAAAATTGGAACGTTTATGACGCCTGCAAGTAAAAGTAACAATGCCGCAAGCCCACTACCAGCAATAAATGCGATTAATGCAGGTAATACAGTAACAATTGCATTACCAAATCCATCTCTAAAATAGAAATATAAGAATGCAATTGCCATTGATGTTACTAAACCTTTATCACTTTTAAGCGCAGTCGCTTTAAAGTTTGATGCGTTAACAAAGATGTATACAATCAAGAATAAGAAAATGATAAAATCAAGTATCATCGTTACACCAATTGAACTTGAATTGTTAAGTACCGCTGATACAAACGCACTTCCCACGTTACTGTATACTGCAAACAATAAAGCTACTCCAGCAACAATGGATTTGTTTCTTATTTGTGCTAATATTGCTGAAATTACAATTAATACAACCGGTAATATATCCACGATAATTTGAATAATATCACGACTGTAATTAATTCTAAAAATTAATGTGTACACGGCAATAATTAATGTTATTGCGACACCGATGGTTCCTTTAAATACGTTATTCATTATCCAATTGATCCTTCCATTTCTAGTTTTATAAGTTGATTAAGCTCAATAGCATACTCCATTGGTAATTCTTTTGCGAATGGTTCAATGAAGCCCATTACAATCATTTCTGTTGCTTCTTCTTCAGTTAATCCACGACTCATTAGGTAGAACAATTGTTCTTCACTAATTTTTGATACGGTTGCTTCGTGTTCTAAGAACACATCACTGTTTTTAACTATATTTTTTGGTATTGTGTCTGAGAATGAATAATCATCTAAAATAATTGTGTCACATTCGATATGTGATTTTGCACCTTTTGCGTCATCACCAAAATACACTTTACCACGATAGTTTACAGATCCACCACCACGACTAATCGATTTACTAATAACGGTTGATGTTGTGTTTGGTGCGATATGAATCATACGGGCACCAACATCTTGGATTTGGTTTTTACCTGCAAAAGCAATTGAAATGTTTGTACCTTTAGCACGTTCTCCTAGTAAAATACATGATGGGTATTTCATGTTAACGTTTGATCCGATGTTACCATCAATCCATTCCATATGTCCGTTTTCATAAACATGTGCACGTTTTGTAACGAGGTTAATAACGTTGTCACTCCAGTTTTGGATTGTTGTATACCGGCAATATGCATCCTTCATAACAACAATCTCAACAATTGCTGCGTGAAGCGAGTCACGTTTGTAAACTGGTGCTGTACAGCCTTCAACATAGTTTACACTTGCGCCTTCATCAACGATAATTAATGTGCGTTCGAATTGCCCCATTTGATCGGAGTTAATTCTAAAATAGGACTGTAGTGGTTTAGATACTTTAACGCCTTTTGGTACGTAAATGAAGGAACCCCCACTCCATACAGCACTATTTAATGCCGCGTATTTGTTATCTTGTTTAGATACGACTGTACCAAAATATTTTTTAACTAAATCTGGGTAATCACGTAATGCTGTATCTGTATCTACGTAAATAACACCAAGTTCTTCTAATTCGCGTTCCATATTATGATACACAACTTCAGATTCGAATTGTGTGGATACGCCTGCTAGATATTTTCTTTCTGCTTCAGGAATACCAATTTTTTCGAATGTTTTTTTAATTTTCTCAGGAACTTCATCCCATGAATTTTCAGACTTTTCACTTGCTCTTAAAAAGTAAGTGAACTCATCAAAATTAATAAAACTTAAATCTGGGCCAAAATTAGGGTTTGGAATTTCTATAAACTTACGATAGCTTTCTAATCGATACGCCAACATCCATTCTGGTTCGTTTTTTGCTTTACTAATTTGTCTAACTATATCTTCATTAATACCCTTACCGGTGTCCATGACTGGTTTAACATCAACGTTAAAACCAAACTGGTATTCACCGACAATGGCATCAATTTTTTTCTTGTTATCATCCATTGTTTCTATCTCCTCCGTGTTTTTCTAGTAACACTTCAATTGCTTTCCAGGCAAGCGTAGCACATTTTATTCTTGCCGGAAACTTCGTTACACCTTGATATGCTAAGATATCACCATTTAAAATTTGATCATTAAATGGATAGCCTTTAATCATTTCATAATATTCATAAATAATTTTTTTAGCGTCATCAACTTGTTTGTCTTTTAACATCACACTCATAATGCTTGCGCTTGAGCAGCAAATTGAGCATCCTTTACCATCGTGGCGAATATCTTTAATTGTATCATCTTCATATAAGACTTCTACGGCTATTTCATCGCCACAACTGGGGTTATTTAAATGTATAAGTTCATATGAATCATTATTAAGTAAACCTTTGTTTTTAGGTCTTTTATAATGCTCCATGATGACTTGTCGATATAATTGTTCTAAATCCATATTGCACCTTTCTAAAATGAACCAAAGAAGTCGCGGGCTTTTAATAAACTTTCAACAAACACGTCACAATCTTTTTCGGTATTGTATATATTAAATGAAGCCCTTACTGTAGAATCAACACCTAGTTGTTTACTTACCAAGTGTGCACAATGTTTTCCAGCACGAACGCTTACTTCATCTTGGTTTAAGACGGTTGCTATATCGTGTGGGTGAACATCGGTAACGTTTAATAAAATAATTCCAACGTCGGCATCTGTATTGTATATTTCAATACCAGGCTCGTTAATTATTTTTTTTAGTGTGTATTCTTTTAAATACAAACTATAATTATGAATATTATCTAATCCAATTTTATTAATATAATCAACGGCTGCACCTAAACCAATGGCTGCACCGATAACAGGTGTGCCAGCCTCAAACTTTAAAGGCGCTTCCTTGAATGTTGCATCATAGTAGTCCACAACATCTGCCATTTCACCACCAAATTCGAGTGGATTCAATGTATCTAGCAAGTGTTTTTTTCCAAATAACACACCAACGCCTGATGGACCATACATTTTATGTCCTGAAAATGCTAAATAGTCAACATCAATGTCTATCACATCAATTTTAATATGTGGTGCAGCTTGTGCAGCATCACATACAACAATTGCTTGATGTTCATGTGCAACTTTTGTTATTTCTTTTATCGGTGTTATATACCCTAGTGTGTTTGAAACATACGTAACCGCAACAACTTTTGTTTTATTTGAAATAACTTCTTTTAAACCTTCAACTGTAATGCGATTGTTTTTCAAAGGTATATATTTTAATACTGCACCTGTCATTTTTGCAACATGCATCCATGGTAGTAGTGATGAGTGATGTTCAAGTGCTGTAACAATAATCTCATCCCCTTTTGATAATTTCGTTAAATATCCATGAGCGACAATATTAAGCGCTGCTGTTGCACCTTTGGTAAAGACAACCTCTGTATTTTCTGCGTTAATAAAACGAGCGATTTTGTCACGTGCCTCTTCGTACAATCTCGTAGCTTCATAGCTTAAATCGTAAGAACCTCTATGCACGTTTGAGCCTAAATCGTTATGGTAGTGATCCATAGCTAAAACAGCGTCTTTAACTTTTAATGCCGATGCGCTTGAATCTAAATAGATTAAATTAGGATGCGACTCATATACTTTGAAATCGCCTCTTATTTTATTAACATCAATCATATACGTTCATTTACCAAACTTTCAAATCTTTCTTTTAACGGTTCATCCGTTATTTCATCAATAATTGGTTGTAAGAAACCGAAGATTACGAGCCTTTCAGCTGCTTCTTTTGTTAGCCCTCGACTTCTTAAATAGAACAAGACTTCCTCTTCAATTTTTCCAATTGTTGCTCCGTGTCCTGCTTTTACATCATATTCATCAATAAGTAAAATAGGGTTTACTTCTACGACGGCATCATCTGATGTAATAATTCCTTTAAGTGTTTGGAAAGCATTTGCATTTTTCATGCCTTTTTCAATCTTTTCAACACCGTTTAGTTTTACTTTCCCTTGTTTAGTTGCAATCCCAATATTTGTCATATCACCAAAACTGTTTGGTGCTTTATGGGTAATTAAAACATCAACATTTTGATTGTGAGCGTCACTACTTACAGCGACAGCTTTGACGTTAACATTGGCATTTTCACCAACAAGATTAACAAGCATTTTTGACGTTAAAACGTCACTTACGAAACCACCAAGCAATTCTAAATTAGAATCACGTTCGACATTAAAGGTATGGTTTAATAAAGCATCTTTACTCTTCAAGTCTGCAACTAGTAAGTATTTGACTTGACTATTAACTCCTGTTGATAATTTTAAATCAAATGTATTTTTATCTAAATCTTGTGATTGGATTTCTAAGATTAATTTAATTTCGGTTGAATTGCCAACGATGATGTGTAAACGATCGTTATTATCATCTTTCAACACAACTTTTATTGGATCTTTAAAAACTTTTTTACTGTCAACGGATAACGTATGATCTTCATACTTTATACCTTGTGGTAAGGTGTTGTGCGAAACTTTATGATTATCAATAATAATTGTCTCCATTATTATTTACCTGTTTCGAAATCTATTCCAAGTTCGCTTTTTAACCATTCGTAACCGTCTTGGTCAATTTTTTGAATTAATTCTGCCCCACCACTCTTGACAATTTTACCATCAATCATAATATGAACATTTGTTGGCTTAATGTAATCTAAAATTCTTTGATAGTGTGTAATTAAAATACATCCGAATGTATCATCTACTAACTCGCTAACGTTATTTCCGACAATTCTTAAAGCGTCAACGTCTAAACCAGAGTCAATTTCATCTAAAACAGCGAATTTTGGACGTAAAACTTTAAGTTGTAAAATTTCATTACGTTTACGTTCACCACCACTAAAACCTTCATTTAAGTAACGGTGTGCTAAGTCTTTTCTCATTTGAAGTTCTTCAACTTGTTTTTCATAGCGCATAGCAAATTCAATCAAACCAATTTCTTTTTCTGATACAGCATTTAAAGCAGTTCTCATGAAATCTGAGTTTGTAACACCTGGAACTTCAGCTGGATATTGCATCGCTAAAAACAAGCCCGCACGAGCTCTCTCATCAACTTCTAAATCAAACAGTTCAACACCGTCTAATTGCGCACTGCCTTGTGTGACTTCATATTTAGGATGGCCCATTAAAGCACTAGCTAATGTTGATTTACCAGTTCCGTTTGGACCCATTATTGCATGAACTTCACCTGAGTTAACCGTTAAATTAACTCCCTTTAATATTTCTTTACCTTCAATTTCAACATGAAGATCTTTTATTTGTAATGTTGCCATGTTTCCTCCTTTAAAATAACATATTTATTATATAATAAATAAGGTTTTTTTTCTAATCATATGATTATTTATGACTATGAAAGAAGGAGAACGTTTTCAGTGTAAATTTTCTGTAAATTTACAAAAAGTAGTGATATAATAGAAATCGTAATAGGTTGTACCTTTATACAATCTGTTATATATATTTTTCTCCCAAAATATATGCACAGACCTTGCATCGGTTTATTATTAATGCCATCCAATAATAAA
>DUPY01000043.1 GCA_012838065.1 Acholeplasma sp.
AAAAGCAACCGGTAAGGATGTCAAGCCTTAAAAAATAAAAATTCAGTCAAAAAGTGAATGAATTAGTTAAAAGAAGGCATACTTAAAAAAATAATAGATGTTTTATTAAAGTTTTAAGAAGAGATGAAATTATTCTTGAAACAGTCTATTGTCTCTGAGCAGACTATGAATTAGACGAACAAGTTTTCTAGCAGTTAGTACGAGTGCACGCTTAAATTGATACTTTTTGACTTCTTTAAACTTTTTATTGAAATACAAGTTATATTCTGCATTATTTTGTCTAATCAAATTAGCAGATTGAATTAGAAAGTATCTTAGATACATATTACCAGTTTTAGTCATTTTAGTTTGTTGAGCGACATAGTTACCAGACTCCCTTTTACGCCAAGTAAGACCAGCGTATTTAGCAAGTGCAGCATCATTTGGAAATTGATCTATTTCACCAATTTCAGCAAGTAAGCCAGCAGCATAAACAGGACCAATACCGGGTATCGATTTTAAGATTTTATAAGGAGTATCATTGTAAACCTTTAACAAGATGTAAAATTTGCTTATCAAGAGCCTTAATTTCTCTTTCATAAAAGGTAATTAAGTTCATTGATGAAGCAATAGAAATATTGATAGAATCATAGGCCATTTTATCAAGGCGATATGAATTTCTAGCAGCAGCTTTAAGTTCTTTAGCAATTAATTCTGGATTTTTAAACTTATTTTTTGAAGTAGAAATTAAAAAATCCGTAAGCTCCTCTAATGATGAATTAATAATTTCATCAATAGTTTTAAATTCTAAAAGAACCTTAACAGCTGTGGCACCGAAATTATTTGAAAAGACGTTATTAAAGTCAGAAAACTTTAAAAAAATATTGTTTAAAACATAAGTTTTCTCTTTAGATAGTAATTCGGCATAATGAAATCTATGTCTTGTAAGCCTACTTAAAGCAAGTCTTTGAGATCCTCTAAAAGGCTTAACAAGCTTAAGTCTATCAACTCTAGCTAAATCAGCTAGAACAAAAGCATCTTTCGGGTCAGTCTTATCCATATCAGAAAAACTCTTACGATAATTTTTAGAGATTTTAGGATTGATTAAGTATACTAAAACATTGTAAGGCATTAGTTTACTTGAAGCCGAAAGATATGTAGCAATATGTGCAGAATAAACACCAGTAGTTTCTAAGACAATTTGAATACTTTTAAACTCGTGTTTATGTAATAATTTTAGAAGGACGTCTTCTAAGTTATCAGCACCAGATTCAGAGTTAGGAAATGATTTATAAAGTAATCTTTTTTGGTTATAATTCATCGCATGAACTTGATTAGATTCTTTAGAAACATCAATTCCAACATAAAGGATACTATTCATTAGTATCACCTACTTTCAAGGTATTTTAAATAAGATATAAGTTAGAGTCCTAGCCTTGAAGGTCAAATGCAGCCTCGCAAAATTAGAAGCACTATTAGACTTATCTCAGAGGATCTAATAGCCAACAACAACCGGTCAGCATCTAAGAAAATCAAGCAGGTTCGCACGCTTTTAAAGCACCATTATGTGCAAGGAGAAGTAGCGGTTTATCTAGTTACATCTATGATTAGATTATAACACTAGGACTCTAAACTTATAAAATAATAATAGTAGCTGAGCTCTGACTCAAATCTACACTACTATTATACGAGGAGAATATAATATGAAAAATGCAATCATACAATTAGAAACACTAACATGTCCATCATGTTTACAAAAAATAAATGGGGCACTAAAAAAACTTAAAGGTATTGAACATGAAAGTGTACAAGTAATGTTTAATTCAAGTAAAGTAAAATTTGCGTTTAATTCCGATGAAATTTCGATTAAAACAATCGAAAATTCAATTGAAAATCTTGGATATGGCATTATCAAAAGTAGTATAAAAGATTAACTTTAAGCAAAGTTATGACAAAATCTCTTATATTTGTATATAATTAAGGCAAAATAAGGAGGTTATCCGATGTTCCATAAAATAGAAGTTATTTCGAAAATTTTTAGACCCCTCGAAGTCGTTTATGAAGCATACAATCATCCAGATGATGTAACTAAGTGGAATCATGCAAGCGATGATTGGCATAGTCCGCACGCAGAAAACGATTTAAGAGTCGGTGGATCATTCAAGTACCGTATGGAAGCTAAAGATGGTTCATTTGGTTTTGATTTTGGTGGTGTTTACGATGTTGTGACACATGATCGTATTTTCTATCACATGTCAGATGGACGTGAAGTTGAAGTCAAATTTAAAAATTATGGGGACTACACAATTGTACATATAACCTTTGATGCAGAAAAGACAAATCCTATCGACTTGCAAAAAGAAGGTTGGCAATCGATTCTTGATAATTTTAAACGCTATGTTGAAACATACAAATAAGTTATTTTTAGAGCTGTATTTCTATTGGAATACGGCTCTTTTTTATATAATTTTTAAACAAAAAGTGTATAGTTAATTAATGATAATAAAGTAGTTATTTTTTTGTAAAATAATGAATAAAAATTATACACTCTTAAATCACACTGATAAAATAAAAAAAGGAAATAAAGATGAATATCTATGCAAGTAATGGTCAGAAATTATAAGGGTAAACACTTAAAGAAAAACCAATTAAAACGAGCTAAAATGAACGGCAAAAAAGTTATCGGAAATAAAATTGCTAAAAAACAATAGCTCTAAGACTTTTTTATTTTATAGACATATAAAAATGATGTTGTTGATATGCAAATCATAAGGATAAAGTGCTATAATTGAATAGGAATTAAATTAAATATATTAAAAGTAGGATACAACATGAAAAAACGAATAATAACAGCGATGATTTTATTTTTTATTATGAATGTTTTAAACAACTTTGGCCACCCAGTGACACCGTCTTTTGTGCGTGCACTTCATATTCCTGAAGTTTTTTTTGGTATTTTTTATGCCACAATGAGCTTAGGTTTAATGTTTGCTGCTCCAATTTGGGGCGGTTTTGGCGATCATGGAAAAAACAAACTAAGTATTGGACTAGGCTTATTTATTTATGCGCTTGCACAATTAGGGTTTGCGTTTTCACATAATCCATACCTTATGGTATTTTTTAGATTTATTGCAGGTATTGGTATTGCAGCACCGATGACATTATTCGTATCACTTATTATTAGTTATTCAAAAGAAAATCGTGTGAAAAACTTAGCGATTTTATCTGCACTTTCAACACTTGGCGCATCACTTGGTTACCAAGTTGGTGGTCTTTTAGGGGATAGTACTTGGTTTCAAGCGTTAATACCTACAACAAGCTATGAAAATGTCTTTATTGTTCAATTTATTTCGATGGCTTTATTATCTCTAACTGTTTTACTTTCTGTTAAAGTGTTAGATTCTAATGGCATTGTTTCAAATAGACGTAGTCCGTTTAGTTCCTTATCAAAAATTAAAACCTTAGATTTTAGATTAATTATATTTTTATTATCATTGACCTTAATTACCATGGGTAGTACGAATTTAAGTAAATACATTGACGTATATTTCGATGACTTAGGTTATTCAACAACAACACTTGGTAATTTTGTCATGGTAACAGGAATTGTATCCGTAATTACTGCGGTATTTATCGTTCCGTTTGTTTCAAAATTTAAAAGACAACTTGCATTTATTGTTATTTTACAAGTGCTATCTGCATTAATTGTTTTCTTTGTCTTTAGAGCAAACAACTTTATTTTAGTTATTTACACGGTCTATAACATTTATGTTGTTATTAAAGCAATCTATTTACCACTTGAACAAAATTATATTAGCAAACACGCTGATAAGGACTCCATCGGTACAATTACAGGTATTCGGCAGTCATTTGTCTCGATTGGAAACGTTATTGGTCCACTTTTTGGCGGTATTGTCTACAGCATAAAACCATTAGTACTCTTTGATAGTAGCGCCATTTTATTTATACTTGGTGCAACTCTTTTAGTATTCATTTTAAAAAGTGATAATAAGAAAATTGAGGTAGAAAGTCTATGAATCTTAAATTAGTGAAGGCCAGTCTTGAATATAAGGATTTAATTATTGATATGATGAACGAGTGGACAGCAACAGATGAAAAAATCGTTCCTTATGCAATAAGAAAACACGATTATAACGATTTTGAAAACTATTTAAGTTCTTTAGAAAATCAAGACGAATCAAATGGCTTAGTACCCGACTCAACTTTTTTTTGTTACGACATCGATAGAAAAATTGTAGTTGGTGCAGTAAATATCCGTCATTATCTAAATGAAAACTTGTTATTAAATGGCGGTCATATAGGTGATGGCATTAGGCCAAGTGAACGAAAAAAAGGGTATGCTACCAAAATGATTGCCTTAGCACTTTTAGAATGTAAGAAACTTGGTATTAATAAAGTTTTAATGGTATGTGATAAAAAAAATATTGGATCAGCTAAAAGTATTATAAATAACGGTGGCGTTTTAGAAAACGAAGTAGTTGTTCAAGGTATCGTTAATCAAAGATATTGGATTACTCTAAAAGACTAGGAGTAGAGTTATGGAAAAATTTGTCAAAGAATTATTGACGGATGATGTGATTTAATCGGTTGCTTCAATCTACGGGCTATATTCAGAGGAATTAACATATATTGGTGGTTTTGAAAATTATATATATGGTTTTAATAAGGATGAGAATGCATATATTTTACGCTTATCACATAGTTCTCACAGAAATGTTGATGAGTTAGAGGCAGAAATGGATTTTGTTTTTTATCTTGCGAAAAATGGCGCTAATGTCTCAATGCCAATATATTCAATCAATCAAAAATTAGTAGAAACCGCACCTTGACCCTAGACAGTGAACTGTCGGTTACTATGTCATCCTTATGAAGCGCTTGACATCTGTTACATCTATTTTTGTA
Organism: Acholeplasma sp.; assembly: GCA_012838065.1. Taxonomy (GTDB): domain Bacteria; phylum Bacillota_I; class Bacilli_A; order Acholeplasmatales; family Acholeplasmataceae; genus DUPY01. The sequence goes on from DUPY01000043.1 coordinate 4,903, forward strand.
AAATCAACTAAGATGAGTCAAAAACTCGTCTTTTTTAATGGTTTTTATCCTCTGGTTTCATTTCCATCTATATTTTTATAGTTGATTTATACTTATGCTCTATATAGAGCCATTTTTGAAAAATAAAAAATCAAAATTTCATTGATATATCTTATACTCATTATAAATTTTTAGTCTAATATGGTTTAAAAAGAATGAGTGGGAACTTAAGTATATAAAAGCGGTTATAAAAGTTTAATCATGCTCAACTGACTTTATTTTCGAAATATAAGCTAAATGACGATTAAAAAGTGTTTTGACCTTGTCCCGTTGCTTAGAACAGTCTTTTCTGTACTTATGCAATTATATAAATCATCAAAAACAACTGTTTACGCATTAAAAAATCTTATTCTGAGCATGTGAAAGTATTCAACTTAATCATCTTATAAATAAAATGCAAAAAAATTGCATATTAAATTGACAACTAAATATTTAAGTAGTATACTATCTGTGAAAGGAAGTGATCATGATGCTTCTAAGCAGTTTCAAAGTTGGCGGTTTTAAAGTCTTTGGTGAACCAGTAGAACTCAATATGGTTCCTGAAACGAAAAATGCTCTACACCTATCAGAAAACATCATAGAACATAAAGAAAAATCAACAATCAAAAAGAATTTAAAAAGCACAATTCTTTATGGTGGCAACAATACCGGTAAGTCATCATTGTTAGATGGTTTAATGACAATGAGAAGAATATTTAAAAGAGGAAATGTTGAGAAGTTTTCTTTTGATATTTTAAAGAATTTTTGCTATGACTTTGATGATTTAGTTAAATTTGAAGTATCATTTATCAAGGATTTTAAAAACTTCACTTATGGTTTTGAATTCAATTCAGAAGAAAGTATTGGCGAATATCTGTTTGAAGATAACAATCTCCTTTTTTCACGTGATTTAAATGGAGATACAGAAGGCGAGTTTTTATCTTATGAAAGCTTTAAAATGAGATTACATGATTTGCCACTTGATAAATTAATCGTTCCATACTTTTTGGAATATACAAAGGTGGTAGACGACTATAAAGTGTTCACACTGATTGATAAATTTTTCAATAAGATCAAGTTTGTCAATAATAGAGAAAATGTGATCAATATTCCTCTTTACACAAAATTTATTAATGACCCAAAGAAAATGTCTATTTTAAATAAACTAATCGCTTCCACAGAGCTTTACATGGAAAAAAGAGATACAGTACCTGAAGAAGAGCTCTACAACTCTAATCTTTATAAATCACTTATGGAAAATAACAATATCGAAGAATTGAAAAATACAGATGACAAAAAGGAATCATTTAAATCTTTAGTCGATTTATTACGAGTAACATCAGTCTATAAAGGTAGAAACGGTACACATGTAATGAAGCCTTCTATATTATTTGATTCTGTTGGGACTAAAAAGTTTATCGTTTTAGCGATGCATATTATT
>DUPY01000044.1 GCA_012838065.1 Acholeplasma sp.
ATTACCACTTCAAACGATTAAAGGTATCTCATATAATACAGCAAACGCAATCATCCAAGAACGTTCAAAAGAGCCTTTCAAAGATTTCTTGGATTTAAAAATTCGACTATCAAGTCTAATTAATGAAAAGCAATTAAAACTTCTTATATATAGTGGAGCACTCGACCGATTTAAATTAAATAAAAAAACAATGATTGAACATAGTTATTTTGAAAATATCGCATTTGAAAAATACATTAATCAATATGAAATAAACATCATGGAAGATTATGATATTAAAACGCATATTCAACTTGAAAAAGAGGCACTAGGCTTTAACTTAAAGTATCATCCACTTGATTTAATAGGTAAAGATCAATTAAAAATTAATGATATCAAGCATAGTAAAAAAACAATGACGACTGTTTTAATCATTAAAGATATACACAGTATAACAAATAAAAAAGGCGAAAAAATGGCGTTTGTTACATTGGACGATGGTATTGAAACGATCGAAGCAACGATGTTTAGTGATGTATACCAAAAATATATGACACTTTCTAGGCCATCCATTGTTGAAGTTATGCTACAACCAAACACATACCAAAACAAACAGACATATGTTGTTAAAGATATAAAAGTTTATGAACTATAAGGGATATATATGATCCCTTTTTATTTTCATATTAAAAAATACACAATATATCTTGACACGTAATACTATGCGTCGTATAATATACTAAGAAAGTGAGCGTGGACTATGTCAGTTGATCTAAAAAAACATGTTATTGAATTGTTCGTATTAGCGTTACTAACCAAAGGTCCTTCTTATGGATACAAGTTGGTTCAAGATTTAAATCAACACATTCTTATGAGTGAGTCAACGTTATATCCGGTTCTACGAAGATTAGAAAAGGAAGGTAGACTTACAACTTATAACGAACTTTATCAAGGAAGAAATCGAAAATACTATAAAATAACGCCACAAGGCAAAAAGTATATCGATAGTTATATAGAAGAATGGAAAGATATTAAAAAAATCTACGACATCATTATGAGTGAGTGAAGGAGAGCAAAATGGACAAATTTTTAAAAGAACTTGAAAAAGAATTAAAAAATAATCGCTTATATCAAAGTGAAATCGATGAAGTTTTATCGTATTATGAAGAAATGATTACTGAACGATTTGAAAATGGTGAATCCATGGATAAAATTTTGTCAAGCTACGATGTAAAACTAATTACGCGTATGTTTGTTCCACAAACATTATCAAAACGTAAATTAGAAACTAATAAAGAAGTTACATCAAGTGTATGGTTGCTAGTATTGTTTTTATTTTCAATACCAGTATTAATTCCAATTGGTGTGATGTATGTTGTGTTTTTAGTAGTTGTTTTATCCTTAATCATTTCAGCTGTTGCTGTAGGCATTACAGGTATCGTTGGTTTCATAGCCCTTATTTTAAAACTGGAAACAATTAATGCAGGTGCGCCAGTATGGCTTGTATCAACCGGTGCATACTTAATTGGCATAACTATTGGAATCATTGTGTTGTATTACTTAATTGTGCTTTTCTGGTATATCGTTAAGGGCTCGTATAAATTTGTTAGTAAGTTAATTAGTAGAGGTCGTAATTCATGAAAAATCTTATAAAAGTCTTATATATTTTTTTATTACTTGGTATTATCTTAGTTGTTGCCGGGGTTGCAGCAGGTGCACGATTTGAAGACATAAAAGAAGCATTTACAGAACCACAAAATTATGAATTTTATGAACAGACAGTTGAAGATACATTCACAAAAATTGATGTAGATTCAGTTAGTAAGAATGTTATTATCTCAAAATCAAGTGCTGTTGAAAAATTACAATTTGAATATTATTTACATGAAAAAGAATCAGTGAACTATTTTGTTGAAGACAATGTTTTACATATTGTTCATGATGTAGAAAATAAAGTATTTAGATTTAGTTTCTTTAATTTCCCTAAGGCTCTATATGTTACTATAAAAATTATTGTCCCAATGAATTTTGATGGCGACTTAAACATTAAAACAACAAGTGGTAATATTACCATTGAAGGTGATTTCAAATACGCAAGCTTAAGTGCAACATCTGGAAATATTACTTTAAACGGTAAATTCGAAGATGTTGATCTTAAAGTAACATCTGGTAACGTGAAAGTATTAAACTCAGAAATTGAAAAAAATCTTGAAATTGAAACACTAAGCGGAAACATCAATCTTACCGAAACCACTATAAGTGGTGAACTTTATGCGGATGTTACAAGTGGTAATATGACTATAAATAATGTTGAGGCTTTTAAATATCGCGCTAAAGCAACATCAGGCAATATAACAATCAATTTACCAAAAGAAGATGTAGAATATCAATTTAAACTTAAAGTAACGAGTGGCTCCATTCGAGTAAACGATTATAAAACAAAAAGTTCACACCAAGCAGGTAGTGGCACGCTTGTTGATATAGACACAACAAGTGGAAATATTCGTATAACAACTAACTAATAAAACAAAGGACAATTATAGAATTGCCCTTTGGTTTATTAAAATTCAATAACTTTATCAAATAATGATTCATCAAGAGGTCTGTGTGAAATAAAAATTAATGTTTTATCTTTTAATCCACACAAATTATAAATTAACTCTTTTTCAGTATTTAAATCTAATTGTGAACTAAGCTCATCAAAAAGCATAATTGGACTGTTTTTAAGTAAAGCCCGTGCAATAGCAAGCCTTTGAAGCTGGCCTAAACTTAAATTGTTGTCTTGTGAGAGATTCGTTTCGAATCCCAAAGGAAGTTTTAGTATATCATCTAAAATACATGCCGTTTTGCAGGCTTCATAGACAAGTTCCTTGCTTATGGGTTTACCAAATGTTAAAAGGTTATAAATGCTTCCAGAATGGAAGAAGTTTGATTGAGGCACATAAGAAAAAAAGCTGCGTGTTTTACTACTGATATCAATATTATAACCAGCCCTATGCAAGTAAATTTTGCCATTCTTAGGTTTTTCAAGACCTAGCATAAGCTTCAACAATGTCGTTTTACCACTTCCTGATAAACCTTTTACTAAGACATTTGATGACTGATTGATTTCTAAATTAAAGTCTTCGAATACATTTTCTTTATCTAAATATTTAAATGTTACGTGTTCAAAATGCAGAGTATCAAAAGTTAATGGTTTTATACGTTCATGACTTTCATGTGGGAGCTCGTATAAAGACATAATTCTCGAGGTTGAACTTATCATTTGGTGATACTCACTAATTACCGTATTAAATCCGGACAATGGTGATTGAATGTTTTGAACAAGTTGAATAAGAAGAGTTAAGTCTCCAAATGTAAAATCTGTATTGTTCGTTAATAGTTGATAAGCACCAAAGACAATCGAGAATAAGTAGCCTAGTGCAAAAAAAGACTGCATACCTAAAAATGTTAGGAGTTGTAAAAAGTTTCGTTTATTCTTATGTAGTAAATCGGTTTGAGTTAATTCATTAAAGCGATTGCTGTAGTACGATTCAGTATCAAAAGCTTTTACAATATCGATGTGGTTTAGTGATTCAATTACAAAATTTTGACTAATTGCTTCTGATTTTTGCACTTCAAGATGTCGACGTTTACTAAGTTTTCCAATAAAATACGCAATAACAATAACAACGAACCCAAACAAAATAAAACTAACAGCAAAGAGTGGTAAAACAATAAAGAGAAGTGCAAAAGCACTTACAAAACGGCTAATTAAAAAGACTGTTCGTGGGATAAAGTCAATAATTGAATGTCCAACAATATCAACATCGCTTTTTAATCTTTGAGACAAATCTCCAAGAGAAAAACTGTTTAATGAACGCATCTCTAAGTTGATGATTTTATCGTATAAATCACGTTTTATTTTTTGAGTTATCTCATTTCTAAACTTGTATTTTAAATAAAAATTTAAACCCATTAAAATAAGTTCAAGAACAATGAAACACGCAAGTAAAATCATGAACTTTGTAAAGTTTTGTCGATCACGAGCAACAGCGCTATTAACTGTATATTTACTTAATAATGCGAAACTCATGATAGATATACTCATGAGAACATTAATGATAGATAATACAATTATCTTAAATGTTGGAATATAGCCATTTTTTCTTAAAAACATTAATTCGCTTTGTTTCATCATAAAATCACCAGTATTCAAAAATTTTTGTTATAATAGTTATAAGACTATATGTACATTATAACATTAATTTATTTAAACGAAGAGAAGGTATTTGTATGAAAGTTAAAGACACGTATATTTTAAAAAAAGTTGCCGACAAACATATTGTTGTTCCAACAAAAGAAGCAACTTTAAATCTTAATGGTATCATTACGCTTAATGAAACAGGCAAGTTTTTATTTGAATGCTTAGAAAGTGAAACAACGATCGAAGAACTCACGCAAAAAATGATTAGTAACTACAAAATAGATTATGAAATTGCTAAAAAAGATATCCTTGCTTTTGTCGAAGTTTTAAGATCTAAAAACATGTTAGATGAAGCCTAAAGTAACTGTTGACAATCATGAGTTAATGGCCTTAATAGAAGAAGCCATTCACAATAATCAAATGGTAGACCTAAAAGTAAAAGGGCATTCTATGATGCCGTTTTTGCGTGATAACGAATCGGTTGTAACACTTTCTAAATCAATGGACTACAAGTTATATGATATTGTTTTATTTAAATATAATAACCATTACTTTTTACACCGTATCGTAAAAATAAATCGTGAGGAACTGATATGCGGTGGGGATGGATTGTTGACTTATGAGCATATCAAAAAAGAGGACATCGTTGCCAAAGTAACATCCTTTATAACAAAAGATAAGTTAACAGATACTCAAGATTTAAAGTATATAAAGCGCGTTAAAAGATGGTGGCGATTACGCTTCTTAAGGAGGATATTACTCAAATGGTATCGATTGAAAAAATAGATAATAAATTAGATATTGAGTTCATTGAATGCCTTAAGTGTGCACTTCATAAAAACACCTACAATAAGCCGTTTTTAGACGAAAAGAAATTATTTTATAATGCAATTAACCAAGGCTTACCAGCAATTATGGTTAATGGAATAAATAAAGACTTAGTCTCTAAACAACTCTATGAAGTTTTTCAAAAGCATACATTCTCATTTATTCATAAAGACTTAAGACAACAAAATTTAATCGAACAATTAATAACGATATTCAATGACATAAATATTCGTTTTGTCTTTTTAAAAGGCACGATATTAAAACCACTCTATGATGAAACGTTTATGCGTGGTATGGGCGATATTGATGTATTGGTAGATCGTGACAAATTGGATTTAATCGAGAAAACATTTAAAAAAAGGGGCTTTAAAATATACGCAAAATCGCCTCAACATGATGTTTATGAAACAAAGGATGGCCTGCTTGTAGAAGTCCATCCAACACTTTATAGTGATGCGCATGATGCGTACTCTAACTTTTTTAGTAACGCAATCGATTATGCCACATTTGATAATAATTATGGGAGACTCGAACCAAACTATGAACTTGTTTATTTGATTTATCATCTAGCTAAACATTTTCGTACAAGTGGTATTGGTTTAAGAAGTTTATTAGATATTTCGGTATACATCAATCATTTTGAAAAAGTTATTCATCAAAAAATACTAGATTCGTATTTAGAAAAAACGAATCTAACAACGTTTTTTAATACAATTATGTTTTTAAACTATCAGTACTTTGGATATCGTCATTATTTATATGAAGATGATTTTATGGATCAAGACTTATTTAATCAAATTACCGAGCATTTAATGTCTAGTGGAATTCACGGTAAAGGCACAGATTTCAACTTTATGGCACCAAGAGTAGCGATTGAGGAAAAACCAAATCGTATTAAAATTTTTTTCCGATTACTCTTTCCTAAATTTTATCAAATGAAGTCGATGTATCCTGTTTTAAAAAAATGGCCAATACTTTTACCGTTTATGTATATTTATAGAATCATTAAAAAAATATTTTCAAAAAGAAGTAGAAAAGCAACAAAAGAACTTATTGTTGCAAAACAAGCAGCAAACACAATGGCTGGAATGTTTGATAAAATCGGATTAAGATAAACATAAAAGAGCACTATGCACTTTTTAATTTAAATCAAGTGTGTAAACATCGTGCTCAAGTTTTAGAACTTCGAGTGATTTTTTTTGAACAAAAGTTATTAGTACGTTATTTGAATCTGCCGACTTTGTAATAAATGGCAAATCAAACGACATAAGTAAATCACCTTTTTGAACATGTTGATTTAATACAACGTTTAAATTAAATCCAACCCCTTCAAGTTTTCCAGTGCCTAAACCTATATGAAATAAAACTTTCACGCCATCCATATTTTCAATTGCAATAGCATGTTTGGTTGGAAACATGACAACAACTTTTCCATCAAATGGCGCATAAATTTTATGATCTGATGGAATGACAGCAAATCCTGGTCCAAGCATGCCCTTAGAAAATACATCATCTGGTGCTTTGTGAATGTCCTGATATATTCCTGCGATTGGTTTTTTAAATTCTATTTTCATACAACCTATTTTATTATATTGCTAAGCAATTCTCTTTCTAATGTATTTTTTATTCTCAACATAAGGTATTGTATCATAAATCAAAGAAAAATAGATGAACATGTGTTTGTATAGAGGGAAATTAAGGCAAATACTAGCAGTATTAAAATTTATTATAGTATAATAAAGACGAGAAATGGAGTGGTTTAATGGGTCAATTATTAGTTTTAGCTCAGTTTGCTATACTGGGATTGTTTGTGCTATTTCACGGATTGGTTGGTGCAAAACGGGGGTTTTATAAAACAACTTACTACTTAATCGCCCATATCATTGCCGTAGTATTGTTGTTTGTCGGTCTACACTTCTTTTCTATATCAATATTTATAGCACCGACACAATTGTTTGAGTTAATTGATCAACAAATTGGTATTCCTGATGATATATGGGTTTATTTAAATGACCCAGAGTTATTACCGGTGATTGTTGCGATTATTGACTTGGTACTAAAAATCATTTTATTTATTGTTGGATATTATTTCCTTCGTTTTATTCTTGTCTTTATTGTCTTCGGTATTATTTGGCAAATTATTAAACCACGTAAGTATGATGTTGACGAAGTTGGAAATAAAATTAAAAAACCGAAAAATCGAATTGCCGGTTTTTCTATGGGCGCTCTAAGAGGTATTTTTAGTGGCCTTGTATACCTATACCCAATCTTAATGTTAATTAACATGGTAACATTAATCTCACCAGATGTACTAGGTGCATCAGGTGCAATGCAAACATCAAGCAATCCTCAAGTCTTGGAGGCAAGCATTCCTGGATTACCAGATATTAACCTTGGTGGTTACTCTATTGAGGATATTTTTGGTGAAATACATGAGTTTAACAAAAATAGCATTTACACATATATGAACAAAATCAATGTCAATGGTAATGGCCTTGCTGATGCAGCCATTGATTTTGCATTGGAAAGTAAAATCAAGGAGACAGAATCAAGCATTATTATTACTAAAGAACTAAGAGGCATGATTACTGTTGCCAATACGGTCATAAAGTTTGGTATTTTAGATGAAGATTTTGATTATCGAAATATTGATCAAAATAAATTCACAGAATTAAAACCGATTTTTGAATACTTAAGCACTTCAGATTTAGTTAAAATTGCGCTTGATAAAGGTGTTGTCATCGGTGTTAATTCAGCATTTTCAGACCAAGATCTTGTAACTGATGAGGATAAACAAGCAATTATTACAAAACTTCAAAGTCTTGGCATAAGCGATGATATTATGACGCTTTATGACATTGCCTATGAAATACTTGCTATAGGTAATGTCGGTAAATTAGAAGAAATTGCTGCTGACCCATATCAAATATTAGGGTTGGATGAAAATGGTCAAAAAGGTTTAACGAACTTCTTGAAAACAGCAGGAGAATTTAAATTATTAGAAGCTCTAAATGTTGGGGTCATGATTGCAATTAAGCAAGACAATGTCTTAAGCCAAATTACTTGGATTGAAAATGATGAAGATAAGATTGAATACTTAGAAGAAAAACTATCATTTATTCTTAATGATGACAAATACATCGGAAATCAATTAAAGAAATTTGCAACACTTATTGATGTTATTTACGAATATGAAAATGATAACGAAACATCCGTAGTTGATTTGTTCAGTAATCCAAATGCTGCAAATCTATTAACAGAAGTAGATAAAGCTTGGGCTAGTAGTTTTATTGACGCATTAATTAATCAGTTAGACATAATCTTTGATGCATCACCAATTTTACTTGATGTACTATATGCTCAAGATAATGATGTATACATTCATGAATTAATAAGTGTCCTTAAAGAGAATACAGAAAACTCAGAAGAAGATGATTATTTAAAAACAGAATTTAGAAATATCTTTGGCATATACGAAGGTTTACTAGATGTTGGATTTGATAAGAGTTTACTTGAAGGCGAACTAAACCCAATCTTACTGCTTGATTTCATGGGTAAAAACGAAAAATTAGCACCATTCTTTACAAATCACGTTTACACAAGCAACTTATTGCAAGCGTATGCCGATAAAGTGGTAAGTGAGCTTATGAGTGGTATTACAGATGATGAGTCGCTACAAGCAGCACTTATTAAAGCGGCAGGTATTATTGATGCAAATCCTGAAAAACGTCAAATGGACGAAGTTAAAGCATTTATTGATTTGCTACAAGCATTCTATAGTGCAAGCGAAGATCATTCACTTGAAGGTTTTGATGCAGATAGTATTCAAACCGTTATTTTATCAATTGATATTGAAGACGCAAAAACATTTATCAATACGTCTGAATATGCATACATTTTAATTGATCATGTTGTTCGCTCAATGGATCAGTTTACGATTCCTGATGTAGCAATTGTTAAATCAGGTATTTATGAAAATAGTATTGCAAGACAAGAAATTG
>DUPY01000045.1 GCA_012838065.1 Acholeplasma sp.
GAGCGGCGGGGCAATAGTGCCCCCCTTTCCGACAGCGGAGTTTGGCTGTCTTTTGTTTTTGTCGGGGCGTAGCTTAGCTTGGTAGAGCGCCTGGTTTGGGACCAGGAGGTCGCAGGTTCAAATCCTGTTTTCCCGACCATCTGCGGGTGTCGTATAATGGCTATTACCTTAGCCTTCCAAGCTAAAGACGTGGGTTCGATTCCCATCACCCGCTCCATTATAGAAACACAAGTCTGATACAAGTTATCAGACTTTTTATTTTTTGTTGATTTTACGATATTGCTTTATAATATAAGCATAAGGAGATGGTAAATATGTTTAAATCAAAATTCTTAAATGATGTGAATTTACAAGATAAACATGCAACATACACATTGAATAACGGTGTTAAAATACCTGTGGTAGGTTTTGGCACATGGCAAGTTAAAGATGGTGAAGAAGCATACAACTCAGTTTTAGAAGCACTCAAAGTAGGCTATCGCCATATTGATACTGCTGAAGTATATAGAAACGAAGAAAGTGTTGGGCGTGCAATTAAAGATAGTGGCATTCCCCGCAATGAAATTTTTGTAACAAGCAAAGTATGGAATAACCACAGCTCTTATGAGAGTGCTAAAGAAGCACTTGAAGCGAGTTTAAATCGCCTTGGATTAGATTATGTTGACTTATACCTCATACATTGGCCAAACCCAGCACATACAAGACCGAATAACGAACAACGAAATCGTGATGTCTATCGTGCACTTGAAGATGCCTACAAAGCAGGTAAAGTACGTGCGATTGGTATCTCAAACTTTATGGTTCATCACTTAGAATCACTACTTAAAACAGTCACAATAAAACCAGCAGTAAATCAAATCTACATTAACCCAACTGATCAACAAGAAGAAGTTGTATTGTTTAATGATAAAAACGATATTTTAACAGAAGCATATTCACCGCTCGGCACAGGGAAAATCTTTAATGTACCGATGCTTGAAGAACTTGCAAGAAAGTATAATAAATCAATCGGACAAGTAGTATTAAGATGGAGTTTGGAACACGGCTACTTACCGCTTCCAAAATCAGTTACACCGAGTAGAATTAAAGAAAATTTGGAGTTGTTTGACTTTAAACTTGATAAAGAAGATATTGAAAAGATTGATAAACTTCACGGAACATTTGGTAGTGCGCCAAATCCAGATACTAAAGATTATTAATATTTATAAATAAAATTGGTTTGATGTGTATGCATCAAACCTTTTTTTATACATCATATGTAAATAAATTACTTAGTAAAGCAGTTAAATTTTTAATTTGCAATCGATTATGATTATATTAATTCCCATTTAATTATGTTAAAGCAAGCAGGAATCCAAATTTATATTGATGATTTTGGAACAGGATATTCTTCACTTGCCCGTGAAAGTGAACTTAAGATGGATTTTTTAAAAATTGATAAATACTTTATTGATAAATTATGTACACATGACCATGGGCAATGTATAACAAGCGATATCATTTCAATGGCACATAAACTTGGGCATTTAACAGTAGCAGAAGGAGTTGAAAAAGAAAGCCAACTCCAATATTTAAAAGAACACAATTGCGATCGCATTCAAGGCTATATTTTTAGTAAACCATTAAGTGAAGACGATGCATTCAAATTACTGTTAGAAGAAAAAAATCAAAGGTAATGTACAAAGAACATTCAACATGAGGTGTAATAATGAGCGAAAAAGGATTACTAGAAACTTTTTTTGTTGATACGAAACCATTGTATGAAAAAAATAAGGATTCAATTCATAAATATAATACACAAATTATCCCAAAATCTTTTTTAATAGGGATGGTTACTGTTGCAATACCTATACTTTTTTCAATTTTTAGAAAAAGTATGCGTGCAGCATTACCAGGCTATCTATCAGCTTTTTTTGTCATTGGTCTGTTATGGTTACTATATGCTTTTAAAAAAGTAAAAATATATCCGATTTTATATGCCTATGCCTTTGCAACTTCTTTATATGGATTAGTAATTTATTTAAGTATTGTGCGTTTTCCTGATCGATCTGCTGGTACAGCACTTATCTATTTTGCTATTGTACCGCTACTTATTATGGACCGATCACATCGGGTTAATATTTATACATTTTCATTATTTGCTTTTCATCTAATATTTGCATTTATATTCAAAGATATATCTATGGCAATGGTTGATGCTGTCAATACGTTTATTAGTGTAGTACTAGGTGTACTATTTGGTAGACTATTATTTATTAGTCGTTTAAATACGTTTGAATTTTCAAGGCAATTAATGATTGAGAAAGAAACAGATTTTTTAACCGGGTTATCCAATCGAAGAAGATTATACAAAGATTTAGAAACTATACGAGATAAAAAGATAAATGATATTGGTATTTTAATGATGGATATCGACTACTTTAAAGAGTATAACGATAATTATGGACATATTGATGGTGATAGGTATTTACGTGAACTATCGTATATGTTACAAAACTTTGAAAAAGTTTATCCTGTAAAGTTTTATCGTTTTGGCGGAGAGGAATTTGTCTGTATTACAACAGGTATCAATGAAGGTCAAATATTGAGGCTTGCAGATAATATTAGACAGTCGACAAAAAACCTAAGCAACCAAAAAATGATGTTATCCGTTAGCATAGGTGTTTCAATATGTGATATCAACTGTTATAAATCTATCGAAAGTTTCTTAGTTAAAGCAGATGAAGCATTATATAAAGCTAAAAAACTAGGTAGAGATAGAGTTGAAGTTGAAAGATGAAAAAAAGTGCTTAGAAGAGCACTTTTATTTTTTGAAGATGATTTTAGTATTAAACAGATAAGTCACGTTTATTAAAATAGAAAATGGTAATTCCAAAGGTAGAAAGTGTAAGTAAAATTAACAGACCATTATAGATAAAGGATAGCCCACTATAATTGATACATAGAATAGGGTCAAACAGGCTAAAAGGAGTAAAATAAACAACAAACTTATAGGTATTTCCAAGATTTGTTATGAGGTTTAAAAAGAAAAATAATACAGGAAGACCAATGCTAAATCCAAGGGCTTTTTTACCCTCGAATATACTGTGGCATAAAATCATGAGTGAGCTTATAAAACTAAGAAGTATGAAAAATGATAGGTTTAAGTAAAATAGTTTTCCAAAATCAACATAACCAGGATTAAATATTTCACCGAATAAACTTGTAACTAAAAACATGGATAACGCAAGAAGAAATAAATACGTTTGAACAACAAAGATTTGTGTAAGTAGTACTTTTTTTCTAGAGTTTGGTGTTGAAAGTAAAAATACAATAGAACCTTGATCAATATAACGATAGATCAAGCGACTAGAAATAATATTTGCATAAATAATACCAAACAAAATAAACAACATGCCATACAGATATCCTGAAATGAAATATTGGTAATCCGTAATTTCTGCAAAATTAAAACCGATGAAATCAAGTAATTCTGGATATAAATCTTGCAACGATTGTATCCAAGAAAGGTTATCGACATTGGGGTCAAACATGGCCGATACAATCGCTCCATAAAGAAGTATTAAGCCAAGGAATATTAAGAAAAGTATTAAGTTTCGTTTAAACTCCTTTTTATAGAGTGCGATATTTATCATAGGATTCTCCGTAATAGTTCATAAAAATTTCTTCAAGTTTCAAGGTGTTTTTAGTAATATCTTGTATGTTATAGCTTGACAAAGTGTTTATAAGTTCATTGAAAGGTTGTTCAAGCTCAATTAATACAGTTAAGTTATCGACTTGTGTTCCATGGTGTTTTTTTAAAAAATCATGGACATCGCTTTCTTTGGAAAATTTCACTTCATATTTTCGGATTTGCTCCTTGATTAATTGTTCAATATGACTGTCATTAACGATGTGTCCATCTTTAATCATAATAATTCGATCGCATGTTTTTTCTACTTCCTCGAAACTATGGGATGAAAGAAAAATCGTTTTTCCACGTTTTTTATGGTCCAAGATTAACTCAATAAGTCGTTGTTGCATCAAGGGGTCTAATCCACTTGAAGGTTCATCTAATATTAGTATTTCAGGATCGTTCATGAAGGCAATAACTATAGCTAGTTTCTGTTTCATTCCTTTACTCATTTTATGAATTTTCATATTGGGTTTTAGTTCAAAAAGTTGTAGCAATTCATAGGCATAGTCAAGATTTGACATTTCTTTCATTGCTGAAATTAAGTCTATGAGCTCATTGCCTTTAATATCATCGATGAAATTAATTTCACCAGGTAAATAACCAATATATTTTTGAATCTCAACACTATCCGTTTTACAGTTTAAATTTTTTATAGAAGCACTTCCGGTATAGTTTTGGATTAAGCCAAGTAAATGACGAATAGTTGTTGTTTTACCAGCCCCATTTGGTCCTAGAAAACCTACGCAACTGCCCTCTTTAATTTGAAATGAAAGGTTGAATATACCACGGTTGTTACCGTAGTTTTTGGTCAGATTTCTTACTATAATCATCGTTTTGTCCTTTCTTATTGCTTAATGTAACTTATTAAAAGAAAATCGCAATACTTTAATTCACATTTTTAGTAGCTTAGATACTATGAGATAAGTCTAAGTATCTTTTTGTTTAATATATCATGCTTTTGTATCATTAAATAACAAATTTTATGTGTTTTTAAAATGAATGTATTTTTTTAAATTATATCATATGAAAACATGTGACAAAATACAAGAAAAAATAAAGGGGTTGAAAAATGATAAATTCAAATGAACAAGTTTCGAAATATTTAGATGAACTGAATCATCCTAAAAAAAATATAATTGAAGAGCTTAGGAGCATTTTCTCAAGTGTTAAAGAATTTAGTGAAACAATTAAATGGAACGCTCCTAATTACGCATTTAATCATCAAGACATTTTTACAATGAAGGTATACCCACTTAAAGTGGTCCAAGTGATTTTACATCGTGGCAGTAAAGTAATGAAGATGTCGATAGAAAAACCAATTAAAGAAGACTATAGTTTTTTATCATGGCGAACTAATGATTGGGCCATCATGTCATTTAAATCCATAGAAGATATCAGAATTTACAAAGATGATATTTTGAAAATCATTAACTGTTGGATGGCTTCTATAAAATCGAATAACACATAAAAGGTCGGTTTCAAAATCGCTCTATTTTTTTAAATTAATCTTTTTAAAAACTTTATCTATTGGTCCTTGAATAAAATATGGTATACCAAGTTTCTCCTTATTTATACCAATTAAATATGTGCCATTAAAGTAATGGATTAATTGTGCAGCAGGATATACTGAAAGAGAAGTTCCGCCAACAATTAAGCAATCAGCGTTACGAATATATTGAATGGCCTCATTTAAAACATCATCATTTAGTGGTTCACCATATAAGACAACATCCGGTTTTATAAGTTCCCCATTAGTATCATAGGGAATAGAACTAGTGTTTGTAATGCAATCAATACCTTTAATTAGTTTATTGGATTTTACAGTATAGTTTCGATAGATGCTACCGTGTAGTTCGATGACTTTTTTACTTCCAGCCATTTGGTGAAGTCCATCAATATTTTGTGTAATAACAGCTTTTAGTTTTCCACTTCGTTCTAGTTCAGCTAAAAAATAATGAGCATCATTTGGTTTAACGCCACTATCTAAAAAAACACTTCGGTAGTACTCGTAAAAAATATCTGTGTGTTGATAAAAGAAGTTATGACTTAAAATGGTTTCTGGACGATAGCCTTTAAATGTATAGTGATATAGACCATCTGAACTTCTAAAATCTTTTAGGCCGCTTGCCGTTGACACACCGGCACCACCGAAAAACACGATATTATTTGACATGTTTATAATTTTTTCTAAATCAGAAATTGAAAACGTCATATCAATCAGCCTCCCTTATATATGTATTATAACACTTGAAAAATCGATGTTTTAGCGTTTCTATGTGGATAAGAGCCGTGTTAACTTGAAAAGGATAATTTTCTTGATATAATAAAAATAGATAAAGGAGGAACAAAATATGTGTTTTTTTAGAAAAAGAAGAGCGAAGAAACAAGCCGCTGAACAACAAAAAGCTCTAGAGGTCAAAAAACAAGAAGATGTAAAAACTAAAGAGGATGTTATTGTAAAAGAAGCGGAAGTTAAAGTGAGCGAAGAAAAAACAGTAGAAACTAAAGTTCAAGAGCCAGTGAAAGAAGCTGAAACAACAAAAGATGCTCCTGTAGATAACAAAGCTAAAAAACCTGCTAAATACCATGTTTCTCAAAATAAAGACAGCGATTCACCACACTTCAAGAGATGGCGTGTAAGAAAACAAGGTTCTCAAAAGACGATTAAGTACTTTGATACTCAAGCAGAAGCTATTGCGTTTGCAGAAGAACTCGCTGAGTCCCAAGGGTCATCGATTGTGATACACAAAGTTGATGGGTCCATTAGAAAACAAGATTACACAAAAAAAGAATAGTAACTAAAAATCAGATACTCGTTTGGAGTATCTTTTTTTCATATTTTAATAAAACGTTTTCAAAAAAACCCCGTATTTTCCTATGATATAATGACCTTGGAATTAGACATGTGAGAGGCTTTTATATGAAACATATTTTAATTCAAAAAAACAATTTAAAAATACGAAAAATAAAGGTCTTTTTATGACCTTTTTTTTAAGGGGTAAAGTATGAATTTTTTAATTGATGTTGGAGTAAGTGTTGATAGTATACTCTTATTCCTTGGAGGGATTGCATTATTTCTTTATGGCATTGATTTAATGAGTGACTCATTAAAGAAGGCAGCGGGTAGTAAGTTAAAAACAATTATTGAAAAAACGACAGGAACACCATTAAAGGGGATTTTGGTTGGCACGCTCGTTACAGCATTAACACAGTCTTCCACGGGCGTTACAGTATTAACTATTGGTTTAGTTCGTGCAGGACTTATGACGACACCACAAAGTGTCGGTATTATTATGGGTGCAAATATCGGTACGACAATAACAGCGTTTATTATAAGTTTACCTATTGAAGAACTTAGTATGATTATTTTATTTATTGGTGTTGTTATGCTGTTTGTTAAAAATCGAAAAGTACGAAATATCGGTGGTATTTTAGCTGGGTTAGGGATGTTGTTCTTTGGTTTAGAAACGATGGGCAATGGCTTAAAACCAATTGCGAGTACAGATTTTGCTATTGATATGTTCCAAGCGTTTTCTAAAGAATCCTTTGGTGGAATTGTGTTAGGTACAGTTTTTGGTACGATTTTTACCGCCGTTGTACAATCATCTTCCGCAGCTATAGGAATTTTACAAAAACTTTATGCGTTAAATGATCCTAGCAATGATTTTTATACGATATCCTTAAGAGGAGCTTTACCAATTTTACTAGGATCAAACATCGGGACGACACTATCAGCATGGGTTGCGTCATGGGGTGGAAATACAGATAGCAAGCGTACAGCAATTATTCACATTAATTTTAATATTATAGGTTCCATCATATTTATAATATTTATCGGGCCATATGACTGGATAGTTCAGTGGATTGAAGACAAGTTCTTAACACCGTACTCTATGGCAAGTATTGCCTATGCGCATGCCGTTCAAAACGTATTATCAACTGCTATATTATATTTCTTCATTAAACAACAAATAAAACTTGCAAACTTCATGGTGAAAGCAAAAGACGAACGGAAATTACCAGAACTTGTATTTGATGAAAAACTAATTAGCGAATCACCAACGATGGCTTTAGACGTTGTTAGAAAAGGTATAAGTTGTATGGGTGAAATCGTTAAAGAGTATTATGAAATGGTTAAAGTTTATACGTTTGAAAACAACCCTAAGGTACCAGAAGAAGCAAATATGTTAGAAATCATGATTGATAATTACGATAAGAAATTACACGATTACCTTATTAAAATTTCACAGACAGGTTTATCAAATCGAGATTCCAAACGCCTTTCTAGAAACTTAGACACGATTAAGGATTTCGAACGAATTGGTGACCATTTAACAAACATCGTTGAGTATTTTGAATTAAGATATGAAGCCAAACAATTATTAAGCGATGCAGGTGCACTTGATTTAAAAGCACTCTATAGTGTCATTGACTCAATGCTTAGTCGTGCGCTTGAATGTTTACTTACAAAGGATAAAAACCTAGCAAATGAAATTATTGAATTCGAAAAAATTGTAGATAAAATGGAGGTAGATGCGCGATATCGTTACATTGACCGATTAAAACAAGGAGAAGTGCCATTTGTCATGTCGGCAAACTTTACAGACGTTTTATCAGACATTGAACGTATTGCAGACCATTTAATGAATATTGCATTAAGTGTTATTGAGCCGCTACATTTACCACAAAGTGTATCAACAGGTTTAAAAAAGCATATCGAAAACTAATTAAAAAACTCCAGTTCGCTGGAGTTTTGATTATTTTATGAGATAAAGCATCATTTTTTTAACATGATCTTGCCAAAATTGCTCAGTATGTTTACCGTGAGGTATTAGTTTAAACTTGATGGATTCAACTTTAGTCTTTAAATTTTCATAGGTTTTTTTAGAACTTAAAATATAACGTTCGTTTTTTATAGGGTTGTTATCACCAGATTCATTACCGCCACAAAGTATAAAGTATCGTTGATTAAGCTTATCATCAAACGTAAGAAGTTCATCTAGTCCATTTTCATTCCACCAAGTACTTAATGAAAAGATGCCAATACCCTTAAATACTTTTTGATATTTAATACCAGCATATAAACTTATAAGACCACCAAGGGAAGAACCCGCCATGTAGGTATATTCCTTAAGAACCATATAGTTTGACTCAATAAATGGTAAAATTTCTTCGACGATAGATTTTATATAGAGATTACCAAAATAGGGTTTTCTATGTTTATCAGAAAAGTTTTCATAGATTCCATCATTGTTAAATGGTACATATTCATCCATACGATAAATCGAATGATCTATACCGACAATAAGTGTAGGGGGAATAAGATTATCATTAATAAGTTCTTGAAGTTTGATTGCGGCATCCCAAGTAACGCCTGCATAGGATAATTCGGGAAAAAATAAATTTTGACCATCGTGCATAAAAAGTATACGATAAGGACCATTTGTAGAATTTGGAATATAAACAGTCAAGCGCTTTTCCATCTTTAAGATTTTGCTATAAATTGTGTGCGTATTAAACATGATAATCTCCTTGTCTATAAATGTTAAATTCGCTTGCCACCTTTATTGAATGGTTCGAGCATATATATATATATATTATATACTTTTATGTATATTATTTAAAAGCGTTTACATTTTTGTATCAGAAGCATTGCATTTTTTTAAGAAAACAACCTTGGGTTATCAACTTCAAGCATCAGGGTTTAACCGGGATGCTTCAAGATACGCAGGGATGAATGCGAAGAAGAACATTGTTACTGCAATGGCTATTTCGGGTTCACTTGCTGGTTTAGCCGGTGCAATTATGTATTTAGTACCAGGTACAAACTTAGATACATCATTCTATATTTTACCTGGAGGATTTGATGGTATTTCTGTAGCCTTACTTGGTTTAGGAGAACCATTAGGTGCATTATTTGCTGGTTTATTCTTAGCGCATATTCGTCAAGGCGGTTTCTTCATGCAAATTAATGGTTTTGTACCACAAATTATTGACATGATTATTGCTGCGATTGTTTATGTAACTGCTATTAGCACAGGTATACAAATTTATTTACAACACTTGAAAAAGAAAAGACAAGAAAAAATGGCGGAGGTGACTGAAAATGATTGATATAATTCAATTATCATTCGTTTCCATTATTCCACTATTAATTGTAGCTTTAGGAGGCTTAATCTCTGAAAGAAGTGGTGTAACAAATATTGCCTTAGAAGGTATTATGCTTATGGGTGCATTCATTGGAATATGGACCATAAGAATTATCGAAGGTGGCTCACTTCCAACACAACTCGTCTTTCTAATTGGTATTATTATTGGTGGTATTGTAGGTGCGATTTATTCTATGCTACATGCATATGCATCGATTTATATGAAAGCTGACCAGACAATTAGTGCGACAGCACTTAACTTGTTTGCTCCTGCATTTGCAATCTTTACTGCTCGCACAATTATTGGTGGCCAACAAGTTCAATTTAGATCAGTATTTAGAATTAGTGAAGTACCACTTATGAGTAAAATTCCATTAATTGGCGATATTTTCTTCAAAAACGCCTTTATAAGTTTCTATCTTGGTATAATATTACTTATTTTGGTTTGGATATTCTTATACAAAACTAAGACTGGACTACGTCTTCGTGCTTGTGGAGAAAATCCACATGCAGCTGACTCGCTTGGAATTAATATTTATAAGATTCGATTCTTTTCAGTTGTAGCTTCTGGATTTTTTGCAGGTATGGGTGGTGTTATCTTTGTTGCGACGACAGCACTTGAGTTTAACGCTACTGTAGCTGGATTTGGTTTCCTCTCATTTGCTGTATTAATCTTTGGTAACTGGAAGCCGTACCGTATTTTATTTGCAGCAGTGTTCTTTGGTTTAATGCGTACGCTTGCAAACTCTTATATGAATATCGACTTTTTAAACAATTTAAATATTCCAACAGAATTTTATCAAATGTCACCATACGTTGTAACATTAATTATTCTTGCATTTTTCTCGAAACGCTCACAAGCTCCAAAAGCAGTGGGACAAGTCTACGATCAAGGAAAACGATAATAAAAAGGCCTTATGGCCTTTTTATTTTATTGAGTTAAGTTTATCTTCGATCATTTTTAAAACGGTTTGACGGTCATCTATATTATCAACGATGTTGTAATTATCTGTATTAATTACTAAGACCTCGCTTGCTTTATAATGGTTTTTTAACCAGTCCCCATATCCATTCCATAGCGTTTTATAATAATCCACTAAACCTGGTTCTAGTTCATATTCACGACCACGACGTTTAATATGGTCAATAACTGTTTCAAATGAACCATCTAAGTAAACCATAAGTTTTGGTGCCTTTTTTGGTATACCATCGATTTCTGCCATCATATTGTGAAGTAATTTTTCATAGATTGAAAACTCTAAATCACTCATACGACCCAAATCATAATTAATTTTCGCAAAATACCAGTCTTCATAAATAGATCGATCAATAACTGCTTTTCCATTTGTTGCGTCTAACGCAGCTTTTTTTATTGTTTCAAAACGACTATTTAAAAAGTATAACTGTAGTAAAAATGGATAACGCTTAGCCTGAATTTCTTCAGGTGATGCCGTATAGTATAGTGGAAGAATTGGATTATCATCCACACTTTCATAATAGATGTTTGCGTTAAAATATTCACTCAAATATTCGGCTAATGTTGTTTTCCCCAACCCTATCATGCCGCCGACAACAATTAACATAAAAATCCCCCTTAACATATTTCCATACAATTAGTAAGTTAGAATAATAACAGGACATATAGCATAGAGGGTTTCCCTAGTATTTAAGGTATACTTAAAGAAAGGGGTGAAGCCTTATGCCTAAGATTTATGAAAACTCATTTAAGAACATGATTTGTGAATTGATTTTAAAGCAGCATCAATCAACATTAAGAACTGCTGAAGAATTTAATGTTCCGATTAAAACACTAGAAAAATGGATTACAGCATATAACAAAGATAATCATGTTTTTGATCCAGACTATTTAAGTCCTGAACAAAAGATAGCAAAACTTAAACGAGAGCTTAAAGAAAAAGATCAGACGATAGCTATTTTAAAAAAAACGATATCCTACTTAGCAAAGAAAGAGTAACAGTATACGAATCCATTCTTCATCTATCACGTGAATATCCTGTAAGAGCAATCTGTAGAGCATTAAATGTAGGTAAATCAGCTTA
Source organism: Acholeplasma sp. (assembly GCA_012838065.1). GTDB lineage: Bacteria > Bacillota_I > Bacilli_A > Acholeplasmatales > Acholeplasmataceae > DUPY01. The sequence goes on from DUPY01000045.1 coordinate 11,886, forward strand.
CTATGAATGGTTCAATCGAAAGGATGATAAAGAGGCTATTCTTATTAAGAAACTCATGGATATCCTTGAAATCTACCGTGACTCACATGGGATTTATGGTGCACCAAAAATCAGAGAGAAACTCGTTGATAGAGGCTATAAAATCGCTGTTAGAACTGTTTCTAAGTATATGAGGATATTAGGTATAAAAAGCGTCTCTAAAGCCTATTTCCCCAAGAAACAGACGAAACTATCTGAGTCAGAAAAGAAACTTATGATTAATCTGATCAAAGAATTTCCTTTAACTGGTATCAATCAAATATGGACAACCGATATCACTTATATAAAGACAGAAACAGAAGGTACATTCTATTTAATCACATTCATTGATTTATATTCTAAGAAAGTTGTTGGATGGAAGCTAGGTAGGGATATGAAAACTGAAACCATCATTGAAGCATTGAAGATGGCAATACATCAAAGAAAGCCAGATCCTGGACTGATTATTCACTCAGACAAAGGGGGACAATTTAGATCATTCTCCTATAAAAAAGAGTTATCCAGGTATGGGGTTATCCCAAGTTATACATCAGTTAATCATTCCAGTGATGAAAATGCAGCACAAGAATCATGGCATGCATCGCTGAAAAAAGAATGGTTATCAATTCGAAAGATTTACACATATAAAGATGGTGTAGACATTATTGGAAGTTACATTAAGTTTTACAACACAGAAAGAATTCATCAGAGTTTAGGTTATAAAACTCCTGTTGAGTTCGAAAATCACCTATAAATACTATCGGTTCCCGATAAAATGCGTCCCCCGGGTTGACTTAGTTCCCTTATAACACAAATTTTTAAGCGACTCATTCATTTAGATAAATCAAATAAAAATAGAACGTTTTCTTAGTCTTTTATATTGATAAAAAATATTAAAAGTGCTACACTTTTCTTGGACTAAATTAGAGGTGTTAGGCTGGCTATAATTGTCTTTGTTTCAACGGTCATATTAATGATGATTTCGCTTGTATTTTATCCGAAAATTACGATTATAAATAACGAATAACAATATAACTATTAGTTGAAATGCACGCCTTTTAGTAGATAAGAAATAAAAAGGGTTAGATCAAACTTATAAATATAAGAAGGCTTATTATGAGCCCCTTTATGCTGTGTTCATGATAATTTCTCTCAAAATCCTTTCCAATTTCCTAGAAGTGTAAAATGATTATCACAAACATTTAATCATAAGGTAAAATATAGAACGGTATGCAACCATAAAAAAAGCATTTAAGAATTATTAGTAACTAGGTATACACACTAAAAGGCACTATCAAGTGCCTTTTACATTTATAACAACTAAACGTGCTGTATGGAAAATACATGAGAATACATTAAGCCCTTTATTCAAATCTTCTAGACAGCCCTCTGCTTGTTATTGTGCGTAAAAAATGTTAAAATTAAGCGTACTTAAAAGTGACATAAATGCTAATTATCACGATTTGGTTGTAATAAACATTATCTTATAATAGATAGTTTCAACAAGTATTTATTAGCATTTTTTATTATATTTATGATGTTTACTGTTATAAATAGTCCGATGAAATTTATGAATTGAGGTGTAAAGGTGTTTAAAATTGTATCTCCATATACGCCAAGTGGTGATCAACCAGAAGCGATAGAAAAAATAGTGAATAACTTTAATAACGGCCTTAAAGAACAAATATTGCTTGGTGCTACAGGTACGGGCAAGACCTTCACTATGGCTAATGTTATACAAAAAATGGGTAAAAAAACCCTTGTTTTAGCACATAATAAAACCCTTGCAGGGCAATTATATGGAGAATTTAAAAGCATTTTCCCTGAAAACAGAGTAGAACTGTTTATTTCGTATTATGACTATTTCCAACCAGAAGCATATGTCGTATCAAGTGATACATACATCGAAAAGGATTCTTCAATTAACGATGAAATTGATGAACTGCGACATAGTGCCACAGCATCTTTATTAAATCGTGACGATGTTATCGTCGTTGCCTCTGTTTCATGTATCTATGGTATCGGGGATCCTGATGACTATAAAAACTCCGTAATCTTTGCTCGTGTTGGTGAAACATATGGGCGAGATCATTTAATAAATAAACTGGTTGAACTTACGTATCAACGCAACGACATTGATTTTCACCGTGGAACGTTTAGAGTTCGTGGTGACATTGTTGATGTTATTCCGGCATCAGAACGCTCTGAGGGTATTAGAATTGCATTCTTTGGTGATGAAATCGAAAGTATTTTTAAATTTGATGTTTTAACGGGTCAAGTTAAAGAAAAAATAACGTTTGTAACCATTTATCCAGCAACACACTTTATGACAAATAAAGAAAAGTTACAAAGATCAATTGAACGTATTAAAAACGAGTTACAAGATCAAATAAAATATTTTAAAGACCAAGGCAAATTACTTGAAGCACAACGTATTGAAATGCGTACAAAATATGATGTTGAAATGCTTGAAGAAATTGGTATGTGTAGTGGTATTGAAAATTATTCAAGACATATCGCGCTAAGAGAAGCTGGTGAGACACCATCAACACTAATAGATTTTTTTAATGATGATTTTTTAATGATTATTGATGAATCACACGTTACTGTACCACAAGTACGTGGTATGTACTTTGGCGATCGATCTAGAAAGGAAACACTTGTTGAACATGGATTTAGATTACCGAGTGCATTAGATAATAGACCATTAACGTTTGATGAATTTGAGAAAAAATTAGATAAAGTTATTTATTTGTCTGCTACTCCAGGTCCATATGAATTGAATAAAGAGTTACCAGTTGTTGAACAAATTATTCGTCCAACTTACTTATTAGACCCTGAGATTGAAGTTCGCCCTTCGCTTGGTCAAATGGATGATGTCTACTTTGAAATTAAAAAGCGTGCAGAAAAAAATGAGCGCGTTTTAGTGACAACACTAACAATTCGAATGAGTGAAGATTTAACAGCTTATTTTAAACAGTTAGGATTAAAGGTTGCATATTTACATAGTGAAATTAAGTCGCTTGAACGTATTACTATTTTACGTGATTTACGGTTAGGTAAATATGACTGTTTAATTGGTATTAACCTATTAAGAGAAGGGCTTGACTTGCCTGAAGTATCGCTTGTTGCAATATTAGATGCAGACAAACAAGGTTTTTTGCGTAGTGAACGAAGCTTGATCCAGACTATTGGACGTGCTGCACGTAACGTGAATGGTAAGGTTATTATGTATGCAGATAATATAAGTAATTCAATGGATTATGCAATTAAAGAAACTAATCGTAGACGTAGTATCCAATTAGCATACAATGAAAAACATAATATTCAACCTGAAACGATACAAAAAGATATTCGTGCGAACATTACTTTAAAAGAAAATATCGAAGTTGATACGGATACGACTAAGAAATTGACAAAGAAAGTTCTTACAAAGAATATCAAAGCAATTGAATTAGAAATGAAGGAGGCTGCTAAAAATCTTGATTTTGAACGCGCAGCAACCTTAAGAGACTTACTTTTTGAATTGAAGGCGGAAGTTGATGAAAAATAATCTTGATTTTTTTAACGCAATTCTTAAAGCGGATTATGAAAAACATGTTAAACAATTTAATGAATCCACTTACAAAGAACATCAAGTTGTTTTTGTAGGTGATTCATTAATTGCATATATGGATACAAAAAAGTTTCTTAAAACAAATATCATCAATATGGGTATACCAGGGGATACATCAGTAGGTGTAATCAAACGATTAGACCAAATCGTTCGTATACAGCCAAGCAAAGTACTTATTAACATTGGTTCAAACGATCTAGTTTTATTTAAAAGTCACCCTGATGAAATTGTAGAAAATATAAAAAATATTGTAAATTACCTATCGACTTATGTATTTGATGTTAAAATATACGTAACACTTGTTACACCTGTGTTAAAAGATGATGTTATTTCAAATCATTTATATATTCAAAATCGTACAAACGATAGGATTGAAGCGATCAATGAGTCCTTAAAGAAAACAAATCTTGAGCTTGTTGACACACATAGGTTATGGTTAAACGGCTCACTTAATAAAGCATATTCGACCGATGGCATACATTTAAATGAAGTAGGCTATCGTGTATATATAGAAAGCATCAAACAAGCATTAAAAATAGATTAAGAAAATAAAGAGGGAAAAAATGAGCAATAAATTTGTAATTGTCAGTGACTCAACAACGGATTTACCCGTAGAACTAGCGAATGAAATCGAACTAGTAGTTATTCCACTAAGTGTTCACATTGGTGATAAAACATATGTGAACTATTTAGATGAGCGAGAAATTAAGACAAAAGATTTTTACGACCAAGTGATGAATGGTGCACTTCCAACAACAAGTCAGGTCAATCCAACAGATTATGAAGATACATTGAAACCGATTTTAGATGCAGGAAATGACGTTTTAATTTTATCTTTCTCAAGTGCACTAAGTGGCACATATAACAGCGGTAGAATTGCCGTAGAAACATTGAAGGCTGAATACCCAGATCGAAAAATTGAAATTATAGATACCAAATCAGCTTCACTTGGTGAAGGCTTACTCGTTTACTTAGCAGGATTAGAACGCAAACAAGGTAAAACGTTTGAAGAAGTTCATCAATTTGTTTTAGATACGTATATGCATATTGGTCATTGGTTTACAGTAAACGATATCAATCACTTAAGACGCGGTGGTAGAATTTCAGCAATGTCAAGTGTTGTTGCGAATTTGTTAAACATTAAACCCGTTATGCATGCAAACGAAGAAGGAAAACTTGTTGCACGTTCGAAAGCGGTAGGTCGTAAAAAAGCGATTCGTTCACTTGTTGATCGAGTAAAGGAAACAGCATTGGATGTTGAACAAACCGTATTTATTGGCCATGGAGATGACTTAGAAAGTGCGGAAATGTTAAAAACAGAATTAGAAAAAGTATTAAATATTAAAAAGCTTGTTATTCACTATATTGGACCAGTAATTGGTGCACATACAGGACAAGGAGTACTTGCAGTATTTTTCCTAGCAAAACATAGATAAAGAAGGTTTTATAATGGACGCAAAAGCGTATTATGATATTGGGCTGTCGTATTTTGGTCTAAACGTTGAAAAAAAAGATATAACAGCAGCAATCAAAAATTTTGAAACATCATTCACTTTAGGTTATAAAGATGCCGCCTATTTTTTAGGTCATATTTATCATTATGGTCATGGTGTGACTAAAAATTTTCAAAAAGCTCTAGATTATTATTTAAGAGGTTATCACTCAAAAAGCTATAAATGTGGGTTTGCCCTTGGTATTTTATTTGTCTCAGAATACAATAAAGCTGAAGAGGCATACATATACTTAGAAGCGTCATTTAAAGGGTTACAAGAAGAAGCTGACCATGGCGATGTTGTTTCTATGCATTTAATGGGTGGACATTACTACTTAGGGTTTTATGCAAAACGAGATTTAACGTTAGCGCTTGATTATTTCGAAAAAGCATCTGCGCTTGGTTATGCGGAAAGTAGTTATATGTTAGGATTTTTATACGATAATCCAGAGGTAGGAATCATGGATTCCATAAAAGCACAAACATATTATGAACTTTCAGCAAAACATGGTCACGCTGAAGCACTATACATATTAGGAGTACAAAAACTTAAAGACAATGAGTTTAAGGAAGGGTATCGCTATTTAGAAAGTGCAGCTAGCCAAAATCATATTGACGCGATGTTTATGCTAGCGTCTTATTTAGAAGTTTATGAAAAAACAAATACTGCAGAACGTTTAAAATGGTTAAAGATGGCGGCAAATCAAGGCCATGTTGAAGCGATGTTTAAACTTGGACAAGGCTATCACATAGGTACATTTGGAAATGTTGACATGGACGAGGCAGTATCGTGGTATGAGAAAGCCGCAGTACATCGGGATAAAAACGCGCTTTATAATCTGGCGATGATTGAGCTTGCTAAAAATGATAAAGATATTCCAAGATTGCTTGATTTATTAGAATCTGCCGCAAAACTTGATCACCCACACGCCCAATATAATTTAGGTATCATGTATCAACGCGGTGAATATGTTAAAGAAAATAAAATAAAAGCATTTGAATTATTCAAACGCTCAGCAAATTTAGGCTTTGCCCATGCACAATACAACCTAGCAGTAATGTATTATAAAGGTGATGGTATTCCTATGAATAAAGAACAAGGTCGTATATGGCCTGAAAAAGCAAGCGATCAAGGATTAGATATTGCAAGTCAATGGTTGTTGAAAATTATTGAGGCGGAAAACAAATAATCGAAAGGCACAAAAGGTGCCTTTTTTTATTTTTTGTATAAGACAAACCTTAGTCCTTGTGATACAATTTTTAGTATAGAGGTGGCAACATGGGAAAAAAGATATTTAAATTACTAGCAATAGGAAACAGCTTTAGCGTCGATGCGTTAGAGCATTTTTACAAAGTACTCAAGTCCGCAGGATATGAGGACATTGTCCTTGGCAATATGTTTATTGGTGGCGCACCACTTACGCGTCATTTAGATAACATCTTATCAAATGAACCAAACTATGAATATTGGAAAAACGACAACGATGAATGGGTAATTACACCAGAATATCGACTTATTGATAGCATTAAAGATGAATCATGGGATTTTATCACTTATCAACAAGCGAGTGCTTATAGTGGTGAAAAAGAAACGTATGATACACTTTATATTTTACATGAAGAAGTAAAAAAATATGTTCAAAATAAAGATGTTAAGTATGGATGGCATATGACTTGGGCATATGAACAAAGGGAAGATGCGCATCCAGAGTTTTATAAATATAACTATAATCAACAAACAATGTATCAAGCGATTACTAATGCTGTTAAAGAAAAAATAACGGGGTTTAAAGATATTTCATATATGATCCCAAATGGTACAACGATTCAGAATATACGTACAAGCTTCGTTGGCGATAACTTAACTCGTGACGGGTTCCATTTAAGTTTAGATTTAGGTCGATATGCAGCAAGTTTATCATTTTTCAAAGTGCTTACAGAATTAAATTTAGATCTTGTATCATATAAACCAGATACACTAACAAAAGAACAAGTGAATATCGTAAAAAAAGCGGTAGAGGCTGCAGTAAATCATCCATTTGAAATTACGGACATGAAAAAAGAGTAGGAATTTCCTACTCTTTATTTTTAGTTGTTAACGACAATTTTAGTAATTTCTTTTACAACTTCAAGCGCTTTTTCTGCTTGAGTCATTGAAGCAAATTCAAATCGACCGTGGAAGTTATATCCACCGGTACCTAAATTTGGACACATTAGTCCATCAAATGTAAGTCTAGCTCCGTCAGTACCCCCACGAATTGGTTCTGTATTTGGAACTAATCCAACATTCTTAATGGCTTCTTTGGCAATGTCAATCACATACATATGGTCTTTTAATATATCATACATGTTGAAGTAACTATCGGTAATCGTTAGTTCTACAGCATCATAACCATACTTTGCGTTCATATAATTTTTGATTGAAACGAAGTCGTCTTTTTGTTTTAGGAATAAAGTCTTATCATGATTACGAATAATATAGTGCATGTGTGCTTCTTCAACAGCACCTTTTAAGTTTGATAAATGATTAAATCCCTCATAATTTTCGGTATATGCAGGATTTAAAAAAACAGGTAACATTTGATGAAATTCAAATGCTAAGTGTAAGGCGTTAATTAATTTTCCTTTAGCAGAACCCGGGTGAATACTTTTACCTATAAAACGAAGGTCAGCGCTTGCTGCATTAAAATTTTCATATTCAATTCCGCCAACTTCACTACCATCTAATGTATAAGCGAAGTCTGCTTTAAAGAAATCATGATTAAAGTGATCAGCGCCTCGACCGATTTCTTCATCCGGTGTGAAACAAATGTAAATATCACCATGTTCATAATTTGGATTTTCAACAATGAAGTTTGCAAATTCCATTATTATTGCGACACCAAGTTTATCATCAGCACCAAGCAACGTATGACCATCGGTTACAATTAAATCTTCACCGATGACACGATTTAATACATTAAAAGTGCTTGGTTCCATACTTAAGTGATCATTTAGTTTAATAGTATCGCCTTGATAGTTCTTAATTATGCGTGGATTGACATTCGCACCAGGTGCATCAAAAGATGTATCAACATGAGCGATAAATCCAATTGATTTCACTTGTTTATTTGTGTTTCCTGGTATTTTAGTGTATGTGTAACCCAAATCATCCATAAAGGCGTTAAGCCCCATAGCATTTAACTCATCAACAAGCAATCGACTTAAGTTTTTTTGTTTTTCAGTCGAAGGAGTTGTCGGGCTATTTGGATCAGACTGTGTATCAATTTTTACATATCTTATAAAACGTTCTGTTAATCTATTCATAAAAAAACCTTCTTTCTTAGTAATAATTATAGCCTAAATCATCCTTTTTTTGAAGTGTTTTGTAAAATTAAGTATAAAATGAATAAAAAAGATTGCATTTAAATAAAAAATCAATATAATTAAATATAAAGTTAAAAAAATTAATTTTGAAATCAATAAAATTTAAAAATATCAAAAATCATTTAAAAAGAGGTGTTCAAATGAAAACTAATAAACTAATTACTCGTTGCCCAATTACTAACGAAGAATTAATCGTAAAAAAATTATATTCACCAAGTGCGAATATTACAATTGAAGGTGATTTCCATTTATCTAAGTATAATTATTTGGATGATGAACTTCTATACTTTATGGAAATATTTATTAAAAATCGCGGAAATATTAAAGCTGTTGAAAAAGAAATGAGCATCAGTTATCCAACTGTTAAAAAAATGTTAGATGATTTAATAATCAATTTAGGGTATAACCCCGAAGATGAAGATGAAGAGCCAGCTAAACCAACTCGTAAAGATATTTTATCTAAAGTGGAAAAAGGTTTAATGAGTTTAGAAGAAGCTATGAAAAAAATCGAAGAACTTGGTGAAAAATATGGATTATAAAAATAAACGCATGAAAATTCTTGATTTATTAGCTAAAGGCGAATTATCAATTGATGAAGCTGAAGTTATTTTGGATGCTTTAGATCAAAAAGAGAAAAAAACATCAGTAGAAATGAATCCATCAAAAAAACAGTTTAAAATGTTAAAAATATTTATCGCAAGTAACGATAGAGAGAAAGTTAATTTGTCGATACCACTAGATTTTGTTCGACTATTAAGAAATAAAAAATTTAGTGCAGTTATTAAAAACTCAAACACTGAAATTGATGTTGAAGAAATTATCAATTTAGCTCAATCAGGTGTGATGGGTGAGCTTGTGAACATTGAAACACCTAATGGTGATATTGTTAGAATAACAATTGAATGACATAAAAGGAGAAAAAGACATCATGATATTTAGAAGGCATTTTACAAAGTATTATTTTAAATACTTGTGGGCTTTTTTAATTGGTATAGCAGTATTAGTTTTAATCGATTATATTCAATTATTAATTCCAGAATCGGTAGGACTTATTATTGATGAACTCGATAAAGACACAATTAATCGAGCATTAATGGTAGAAAAAATAACACATATAATTTATATTACACTTATTATCGTATTCGGTCGCTTTCTATGGCGTGTAGCCATATTTGGAACATCAAGAAGAATTGAGTATGAAATAAGAAACAAAATGTTCTTACATGCAACAAGACTACCTCAATCTTTCTATAGCCAAGAAAAAGTTGGTGGTCTAATGACATATTTCATTAATGATCTTGAAGCATTGAGAATGGCATATGGTCCAGGAATTTTGATGTTAATTGATGGACTTGTGCTAGGCGGTCTTGCTGTATATAAAATGTTTAGTTTACAAAAAACCTTGACATATTATGCAGCGATACCAATGGTCTTATTAATTATCGTAATGGTCTTAACAGGACGCATCATGCAAATGAAGTATAAAGCAAGACAAGGTGCATTTGAAAGTTTGAGTGATTTTACACAAGAAAACTTTTCGGGTATTACAGTTATTAAAGCTTATGTACGTGAAATTAAAGAAGCAATGTTCTTTAGAAAGAAAAATTTAGAATTATACGATAAAGACTTAAATTTCGTTAAAACAATGATTTTGGTTCAAATTTCAATTTCGATCGCGATTAATGCTGTAATCTTAGTTATTATTGGTTATGGTGGATATGCCGTACTTTATAGTGGTTTATCCATTGGTGATTTAACAGCTTACTTAAGTTACTTTTTCACACTTATTTGGCCTACAATGGCTCTTGCTCAATTTATTTCAATTCATAACCAAGCGAAAGCTAGTTCAAAGAGAATTGGTGCATTTTTAGATGAAAAAGTAACGGTAACGGATGAACTAGACAGCATTTCAGTATCAAAATTAAGACCAAGAATTCGAGCAAACAATTTAACGTTTAAATATCCAGACGGTGATAAACCGGTGTTGAAAAATGTGAACTTTGAAATCAATGAAGGTGAAATGGTTGGTATTTTAGGTAGAACTGGAAGCGGAAAGAGTAGCCTTGTTGACCTCTTGTTGCGTATATACAATTTAGATCGTGACATGTTATTCATTGATGAATATGATATTATGAAATTAAAAATTAAAGAAGTTCGCGATTTAATTGGCTATGTTCCACAAGATAATTTCCTATTTTCAGACACAATCTATAATAATATCGGGTTTTCACATGATATCGTTGATAAAGAAGTTGTACATGATTCAGCAAAGCTTGCGGATGTGTATGATAACATTATGGACTTTAGTGACCAATTTGACACCGTATTAGGTGAGCGAGGAACAACCGTATCCGGAGGGCAAAAACAAAGAATAAGTATTGCAAGAGCACTTGCAAAAAATCCAGAAATATTAATTTTAGATGACAGTGTTTCTGCAGTTGATACAAAAACCGAAGAAGCGATTATTAAAAATTTACATAAGGTTAGAAAAGGTAAAACAACCATTTTTATCGCTCACAGAATTTCAACCGTTAAACGGATGGATAAAATTATTTTATTAGACCAAGGTGAAATCGTAGCTATTGGTAACCACAAAACATTATTAAAGACATCACCTCTTTACCAAGACATGGTGAAACGTCAAGAACTTGAAAGCATGGTGAAAGGAGAGGAAGTTCATGCGTGATTTTAACGAACAGAACATTGAAGTAAGTGATTCGAAAATTATTGGTCGCTTATTAACATTTATTAAACCACATAAAAAACGTTTTATTATTGCAATGATTCTTATGTTGCTTTCACTAGGTACCGAACTTGTTATTCCATCAGCGATGGGATACCTTCTCGATATTTTAAGAAAAAACGAAGCACCTGATGTCATACTTAAAGAAGTTATTTTCTTAACGTTGTTATTTGCGATATTTATCGCATTTACATTTGTAGTTGTCTATTTACAAAGTATATTTTTACAAAAAATTGGATTAAATATCGTTGTAACCTTACGAGATAAAGTCTTTCAACACATTGAAAAATTAGCAATTGGACAAATTAATCAAATTCCGGTTGGTAAACTTGTTACGCGTGTAACAAATGATACAAATAGTATTAGTCAAATGTATACGGATGTAGCGATTAACTTTATACGTAATATTTTATATGTTATCGGTATTTATATTATCTTATGGTTTAGCAGTCCAAAAATGACACTGTATTTAACAATTACATTGCCGCTTGTATTCTTATCATCCATTTTATTTAGAAACATTAGTAGAAAATCATATCGCAGAGTTCGTTCAAATGTTAGCGAGATCAATGCGTTTTTATCTGAAAACTTATCAGGGATGAAAGTAACACAAATATTTAATCAAGAAGAAAAGGTAAATCGAATTTTTGAAGAACGCAACCGTAATTTAAGAAAAAGTCATTTCCGTGAAATCTTAGTTTTTGGTATTTACAGACCAACAATTTATATGATCGCTATGGCTGGTGCAATTATTGTATTATTTACGGGTATAGATGAAGTTATTGCTGGCGTACTAACAGCAGGTTCACTATATTCATACTATTTATATACACAAAACTTCTTTGAACCAATTCAACAAATGACAGAACAGTTTAATACGTTACAAAATGCACTTGCAAGTAGCGAAAAAGTCTTTGATGTTCTAGATACAGTTCCAGAAATTGTCGATAGTGAAGATGCTATTGAATTAGAGTCATTTAGTGGAAGAATTGAATTTAAAGATGTATGGTTTTCTTATATACCAGGCGAATGGGTATTAAAAGGTGTAAGTTTTACGGTGAATCCTAACGAAACTGTCGCATTCGTTGGTGCAACAGGTAGTGGTAAATCAACGATTTTATCACTTGTTGTAAGAAATTATGATATACAAAAAGGTCAAATTTTGATTGATGGTATTGATATAAAAAATATTAAAATATCTTCACTTAGAAAACATATTGGTCAAATGATGCAAGACGTCTTCTTATTTAGTGGTACAATTCTCGATAATATTACATTAAAAGATGATAGTATTACGCGAGAAGAAGCTATCGAAGCGGCAAAATATGTTGGAGCTGACCAATTTATCGAAAGTCTTCCAGATAGTTACGATCACGTTGTTTTAGAACGTGGAAACAACTTTTCAAGTGGGCAACGCCAGTTAATTTCATTCGCTCGTGCATTAACATACAAACCAAGCTTAATGATTTTAGATGAAGCAACAGCAAACATCGATAGTGAAACAGAAAGTATTATTCAAGAATCATTAAATCGTATTATGAACATTCAAACCATGATCATTGTTGCCCATAGATTATCAACCATTCAACATGCTGACAAAATCATACTTATGCAACAAGGTGAAATTAAAGAAATGGGTACACATCAAGAGTTATTAAGTAAAAAGAGTTTATATTATTACCTTTATGAGTTACAATATGAAGAAAAGGAGAAAGGTGAAAATGATTAACAAAGACGATATTCAAAAATTATTAAACGAAGCGTTAACCGATGGTGCCGACTTTGCTGAAATCTTCTTAGAAGATACTACTTCTAAAACAACACGCGCCTTAAGTGGTGAGATTATAAGTATTAACGACAGTCAAACATTCGGAGCAGGTATTCGCTTATTGCAAGGGACTGATGAAGTATATGGTCATACAAATGATGTTTCATTTGAATCACTTCAAACATTATTGAATCAATTAAAACCAGCTTTCAAAGGTGAGGCTAAAACTGTTACACCACTTGGGGATAAAAAACCTTATGTGTACTTAATTAAAAAACCTCATTACACCATTTCAAATGCAGAACGAAGCGCAAAATTAATTGAGTTATCAAACATTATTAAAACTTATGACGAACGTATTGTTCAAGCGGTTGCAATGTTATTAGAAACAGAACAAAAGGTGTGGATTGCAAATACAAATGGTTTATACCAAGATGATGTACGCACATATACACGTGTAATTTTGCAAGCTGTTGCTAAAGAGGGCGAAAATATGCAAAGTGCTTTCGAAGGTCCAGGACGACACATGGGCTTTGAAATCTTTGATGAAATTGACTGCAAAGCATTAGCTACGGAAGTTGCTCATAGTGCAATCTTACAATTAAGTGCAGAAGATATTGAATCACAAGTAATGCCAGTAGTAATTCACAACGGTTTTGGTGGAGTTATTTTCCACGAAGCTTTAGGTCATCCGCTTGAAGCTGTAGCCATCGCAAAAGGTTTATCACCATTTGTTGGTAAACTTGGTGAAGTCGTTGGAACACCAATCGTAAATGCACGTGATAATGGGACAATTTCAACAGCATGGGGATCAACAAACTTTGATGATGAAGGTTATCCAACTCAAGATAATGTATTAATTGAAAAAGGTGTTTTAAAAGGTTATTTAGTGGATCCTAAAAATGGTGCTAAATTAGGCTTAAAACATACAGGGTCCTCACGTAGAGAATCTTATAAATACGCACCGGTTTCACGAATGAATTCAACATTCATTGAAAACGGTACAGAAGATTATCAAGATATTATTAAAGATACAAAATATGGATTGTTTGCTAAAAAAATGGGTGGCGGAACTGTAAACCCTGCAACAGGTGAATACAACTTTGCTGTACAAGAAGGGTACATGATTGAAGATGGCAAGTTAACAAAAGCTGTTCGAGGTGCAATGTTAATTGGTCATGGTAAAGATGTACTTTTCAAAATTGACCGAATTGCAAACAACTTAGAACTTGGACAAGGTATGTGTGGAGCGAGCTCAGGTTCAATTCCTGTAGATGTAGGCCAACCTACAATTCGTGTCACATCAATGACAGTCGGTGGTTCAGGAGGACGTAAATAATGTATAAAAAATGGATTGAATTAGGTCTTAATAAAGGCTTTACAGATATTGAAATCTATGCAACACGCAATAAAAACTTTTCACTTTCTGTTTACCAACAAAAAGTGGATTCCTATGAAAAAAGTGATGTTGAAGTTGTAAAAGTAAAAGCAATTTATGATGGGAAAGCTGTTAACGCAAAATTTGAAAATCTATCAACAACAAATTTCGAATCTATCTTAGACCGTTTAATTGAAAATGCAAAAGCATTAACTGTTACAGAACCAGCTTTAATTTTTGAAGGTTCAAAAGAATATCCAAAAGTCGATGAAGAATTGTTTGACTTTGATACTGTAGATAACAGTGAAAAGATTGAGTTGTTAATGGCGCTAGAAGAAGGTGTATTAGCATGCAGCGAAGTTGCGCAAGTGCAATCAACACAATACTCCGAGACATATAGTCAAACGGTTATTGTAAACTCTAAGGGATTAAATCTTAAAAAACAATCATCGTATGCTATGGCATATGCGATGGGCGTCTTCCAACGAGGCGAAGACATTAAAACAGCATATGATATTAAAATAGCTAAGAAGTTTAGTGATTTTAATGTGGATGAAATGATTAAAAACACCATTCAAAAAGGTGTTGATAAATTAGGTGGTTTATCATTAAAATCTGGCCAATATCCAGTCGTATTCTCAAAAGAAATGTTTGCACAAATTTTAAGTGTGTTTAGCTCAATCTTTACAGGTGAAGCTGCATACCGTAATCTAACTGCTTTAAAAGATAAAGTAGGTGAAAAGATTGCTGTGGAGTCATTCAATTTAATAGATGACCCTATGCACAAAGATGCAGTGTTTAAAACACCATTTGATGATGAAGGGGTAGCAACTAAACGTAACTACTTAATTGAAAAAGGTGTATTTAAAGGCTTTATCCATAACTTAAAAACAGCATCTATTTTCAATGTAGAGCCAACTGGTAATGGATTTTCTGGGTCAATTGCCCCAGCAAACCTCTACTTAGAACCTGGAACTAAGAGTTTTGATGAACTTATCAAAGACATTAAAGAAGGTGTTTTTATTACCGATTTAGTTGGTCTTCATGCAGGTGTTAAAACTGTAAGTGGTGAATTTAGTTTACAAGCTGGTGGGCGCATCATTAAAGATGGTAAATTAGATCACGCAGTCAAAATGATTGTAGTATCAGGTAATTATTTCAACATGTTAAACAATGTGGTTGGTATTGCAAACGATATTGAGTTTTCAGTATTTGGAGCAAGCAGTCCAAGTGTTCATGTTGATGGATTGATGATCGGTGGGGAAGCATAAGCTTCCCTTTTCTTTTTGTTTATTATATCTATAAAATGAATGTTATAATAGAACTAATGAAAGAGGTGAGATATTTTGAGTAGGATAGAAGAACCCGATAGTAAAAAGCGGTGCCAATTAACTAAAAAGACTTTATTATCATCCACAAGAACACTTAAAAGTATCTTGCCGATATATTTTTAAGTTTACCAATAAGTCTAATTAGTTAATAAGCGTCGTTTTCGATGTTTTTTTTAATTAGAAGGAGGAACTTATGAAAAATTTAGTCTTACAAAATAACAAAAAGAAGTTAAATCAACTTATTAAAAAGATGCATCCTTACGATATTTTGGATGAGTTGAACACATTTACAGAAGATGAAAAGACGCGCTTTTATGAAATGCTTGATGAAAAGGAAGTTGCTCGTATTGTTGCGTATCTTGAGCCGGAAGATGCAGCATCGGTTATTGATAATTTTGAATTAGATAGCCAGCAAGAAATTATTGATCACATGGATTTGGATGATGCCGCGGATATATTCGTACACTTAGAAAATCAAGATGCTTTAATCGATACCGAAGAAAATAAAGATATTAAAGAAATTTTGACATATGATGAAGATGAAGTAGGGGCACATATGTCGGATGCTTATATTACGTTACCAATCGATTTAGATGTTAAACAAGCAACTAAGAAAGTTATTAAAGAGGCTGGCGATATTGAAGATATTAATCACTTATACGTCATTGATGAAAACAATCAGTATGCCGGAGTTGTTGAGTTAAAAACGCTTATTAAGGCTAAAGAGCCTTTAACTGTACAAGATTTAATCCAACAACAACCCTATGTATTTGTTGATGATGATATTGAAGACGCTGTTCATAAAATTCAAAATTATGGCTTATATGCAATTGCTGTATTGAATCGCACTTTTGAGATTAAAGGAATTTTAACGGTTGATGATGCGATAGAAATTTATCATGAAGAAGCACTTGAAGACTATGAAAAACTAGCTGCATTACCAGACACACAAACTAAAGGTTTTTTTAAATCAGCAATTAAACGACTACCATGGTTACTTATGTTACTAGTTTTATCAATACCAATTGCACTTGCAACTAGTAGTTTCGAAGAAGTTATTGCATCTGTTGCAGTTTTAGCACTCTTCCAACCACTAATTTTAGATGCTGGTGGTGACGTTGCAACTCAAACACTAGCAGTAACCCTTCGAATTTTAAATAAAGATGAAAAGAGTGCACTTAAAAATGGTACAAAAGAGCTTTTATCAGGGGCGCTAAGTGGGTTATTACTTGGTGTAGCTGCAGCAGTAGTTTCGTATATTATTAGTTTACAAATGGGTGTTTTTGAGCCGTTTAATGTTGCGTTAATTGTAGGAATATCGCTTACACTTACCGTTATTGCTGGACCGTTTTTTGCATTGTTTATTCCAGTGATTTTAAATCGATTTAAAATTGACCCTGCAGTGGCATCTGGTCCATTTATTACAACACTTATTGACGTTACAAGTGTGTTTATATATTTTGGACTAGCAACATTTTTCTTGGGGGTGATTTAAGATGAAAGAATTTATTTTGCTAAACGACTCTCAACTTAGAAAAAGACTTGCTAAAATGCCTTCTTATGATATTGCTAAATTTATTGAAAATTCATCACCTGATATGCAAATGCGCATTATTAACTTAATGACATTACCAAAAACGATTGATGTCTTTATTGAATTACCAAAAGAAATTGCAAGACATTATTTTACTTTGTTAACTGAAGCACAAAAAGTTCAATTTTTATCTGGATTTGAAATGGATGAATTGAAAGTTTTTATTACAAGTTTTGATGAAGATATTCAACCGTATTTAATTGGACTATTAAGTCAAAGAAAACAACAAATACTTAAACGCTTGATGAGTTATGATGATGAGTCGATTGCATCTCTTATGACAACAGAGTTTATGACGATTAATGAAGATTTAAGTATTAAAGAAGCAACTGCATATGTAATAACTAATGTTAAAGATCATGATTTTATCGATGATATCTTCGTTGTAAACAATCAAGTGCTTAAAGGAAGTGTTGCACTTAAAGATTTAATTAGTGCTAGAGCAAATCAAACTCTGGATTCTATAACGTATAAAATTGATGAGTATTTGACGGTAGAAGATTCGATCTATCAAGGATTTTTAAAGTTTAAAAACTATGGTAAAAACTCTTTACCTGTACTCGATATTAATCACCACATTTTAGGTATCGTAACGGCCGATGACATTCTAAATGAAATTGTTGAAGGACACGAAGAAGCCATTGAAAAAATAACAGCTGTCGGTGACTTTGATGAAGCATCATCACCAGTGAAACGTACTGTACAGCGCATCCCATGGTTATTAGTATCGGTAGTCTTAAACTTAGTTATTGCCTTGTTCTTATCCATTTTTGAAGCAACAATTGCTGAAGTCGTAGCACTAATTTTATTTCAACCAATGATTCTTGGTATGGCTGGTAATATTGGTACACAAGCGATTGCTGTGACAATCTTAAAATTAAATCAAGATGAACTAGAACACCAACATTTAATTAAACGACATGTGGCCAAGGAAATAGGTATTGGTTTTATTAATAGCCTATTGGTTGGTATTAGTGGGTTTCTTTTGTCACTAGTTATCTTAAGCCTTATACAAGTAGGTATACAAGATCCAAAATTAGTTGCGGTAACGATTGGGTTGAGTCTTTTTGGAGCGATGATTATATCAACTGCAGCAGGTGTATTTATCCCATTATTCCTTGCAAAATTTAAAGTAGATCCTGCGGTTGCTTCAGGTCCAATTATTAGTACGATAAACGACTTGTTTGCGCTAATTGTCTATTTTGGAATTGCAACGCTCGTTTTTATGATATAAGTTAAAATGAATAACTTTTTTGCCAATTATGTGTAAAAAAGTTATTTTTTTATAGAATCATGACACCCGACAAAATGAAACCGTTTGCATGGTAAGTATAGACATCCTTTATGATACAATTAAAGTGCATAGAAATGCGATACCAACAGACATGAAGGAGATACTATGATAAATATATTTGATAACAAAGATATGTTCAAAGGTGCCTACGTTCAAAAAATTAGAGAAGTTTATAAAAAGGATGTTAAAGATACAAACATCTTAGAGCAATACAGTGCTTTAACTTCTTTATTAAACGAAAAATTATATAAAAATTGGCAAGATACAGAACGTATCGTTAAAGAAAAAGGTCTTAAGAAAACCATTTATTTCTCTATGGAGTTTTTAATGGGAAGACTTATTACAAATAACTTACAAAATAGCGGTGTATACGACGTTGTAAAAAACGCCTTAGCAGATTTAAATATCGATTTAAACGCATTAGAATTATCAGAATCTGATGCTGGCTTAGGTAATGGAGGATTAGGAAGATTAGCAGCTTGTTTCTTAGATTCAGGTGCTTCTTTGGGCTTACCATTATACGGAAACAGCTTAAGATATCAACACGGTTTTTTTAAACAAGTAATAAAAGACAATAAACAAGTTGAATTGCCAGATACTTGGTTAGAAAATCCATTTGTTTGGGAATATAAACAACCAGAAGACTCTATAAATATTCCTTTTTTTGGTGAAATTAAAAATGCTCAATTTGTAAACCAAACTTGGGTAAAAGCAGTCCCTTACGATGTTTTAGTTGTAGGTGACCAAAACGATGTTGTTACAACATTGAGAATTTGGTCTACAGAACCTAGTGAATTAATGCCGGTTAAAGATCAACATTATATGAAGACTGTACGTAACATCTCAGATGTTTTATATCCTGATGATTCAACTGAAGAAGGGCGTATCTTAAGATTACAACAACAATACTTATTCAGTTCAGCAGGTGTACAAAACGCGATTAGAGAACATAAAAAATTTAATCGTGACATCATGAAGTTCCATGAATACTATAGTTTCCAAATAAACGATACACACCCTGCATTAGTTATTCCAGAATTGATGCGTATACTGATGGATGAAAATGGATTGGAGTATGTTGATGCATGGGATATTACAACAAAAACATGTGCGTTTACAAACCACACAATCTTAGCAGAAGCGTTAGAAAAATGGAACATCCATACATTTAAAAAATTATTACCAAGAATATATGAGATTACATTAGAAATTAATAGACGCTTTTTAATTCATTTAAATGAAAGCGGTAAATTCTCTAAAGAACAAATCGATAAAATGGCTATTTTAAACGACCACGAAATTCGAATGGCACATTTATCTATTGAAGGCTCTAACAGTGTAAACGGTGTAGCAAAATTACATACAGATATTTTAACAGATATTGAAATGAAAGATTTTTACACACTATATCCTGAAAAATTCAACAACAAAACAAACGGTATTACACACCGCCGTTGGTTAATTCATACAAACCATGAATTAGTATCAATATTAGATAAATACATTGGTAAGACATGGAGACAAGATTTAAATGAACTTGAGAAACTTGCCGAATTTAAGGATGATAAAAAAGTTCAAATAGAAATTGATGATATGAAGAGAGCCAAAAAACAAGCTTTAGCTGACCGCATCTTCAATGAACAAGGAATTAAACTCGATGTCAATTCAATCTTTGATATTCAAGTTAAGAGATTACACCAATACAAACGTCAATTAATGAATATCTTACATATTATTTACGTATATCAAAGATTAAAAACAGATGTAGCGTTTAGGAAAAATTATTTCCCACACTCATTTATCTTTGGCGCTAAATCAGCTCCTAGTTATAAAATGGCAAAAGCGGTTATTGAATTAATAAATGCTGCAAGTCATGTTATTAACAATGATCCAGAGACAAATGATTTATTAAAAGTAGTATTCGTTGAAAACTACAATGTTACATATGCTGAATATATTATGCCAGCCGCAGATTTATCAGAACAAATTTCTACAGCTTCAAAAGAAGCGAGTGGAACTGGTAACATGAAGTTCATGATGAATGGTGCGTTAACGATTGGTACATTAGACGGCGCAAACGTTGAGATTGTCGACCTTGCAGGCCGTGAAAACGCAATTATCTTTGGTTTAACAGCTAAAGAAGTTACCGATATGTACAAAAACAATTCATACAATCCGAAAAGCGTATTTGAAAAGAGTAAAGAGTTACAAGATGTGTTCGCATTTATTAGAAACCTTGACAAAAACCCACATCATTTTGACTTTATTTTAGATGATTTATTAAACAGTGACTACTTCTTAGTGTTGGCAGATTTTGATGCTTATAGAAAAGCTCATGAAATAGCTAATGAATTATACAAAGATCGTAGTCTATGGTTAAGTAAATCAATCATGAATATCGCAAAATCAGGATACTTTACATCAGACCGTACAATTAATAACTACAACAAAGATATTTGGCACTTACAACCAATTAAATAATTGAGAAAAGAGGATATATCAATGGCAAAACAAAGTGATATTAACTTAAGAAGTAAAGTTTTTTATCAAGTGTTCCCAAGACAACACTCAAAGAAACAAAACTTTATGGGCATAGTTGAAGACTTAGACCGTATAAAGTCTTTAGGTGTTGATGTCATATATCTATTGCCGATTCATCCGATTGGACAACTACAAAGAAAAGGGCTTAAAGGAAGCCCTTATTCTATTGTTGACTACTATAAAATTGATGAATCATTAGGCACTTTGGATGATTTAAAACATCTAATTAACGAAATACACAAACGTGATATGAAAATTATGATGGATATTGTTATAAATCATACATCAAGAGATAGTGTTTTAACAAACAAACATCCAGAATGGTTTTATAAAAAAGCAGATGGTTCGTTTGCAAATCGCATTGGCGATTGGAGCGATATAACTGATTTGGATTATGGCATTCCAGGAGTTACAGAATACTTTATTGATGTATTAAAATATTGGGCAAGATATTTTGATGGATATCGTTGTGATGTAGCACCGATGTTGCCCCTTGACTTTTGGTTAAAAGCACGCGCTGAAATTGATAAAATACGTCCAGATTTTATTTGGCTAACAGAAAGTGTTGAACCAGGATTTATTAAGTATATTCGTGATATGGGCTACGATGCATTTTCAGATTCGGAAATGTATCAAGCATTTGATATTTGTTACGACTATGACATTTATAAATACTTAAATGATTACTTGAAAGATGGTACTAAATTATCTTTATGGCTTGAACGAATTTATGAACAAGAAATAATTTATCCAAAAAATTATATTAAACTTAGAAGTTTTGAAAACCATGACCAAGAACGTCTCGCTTCTAAAACAAAAAATAGAAATCAACTAATTCAAATGAACGCACTTATGTATTTTTTAAGAGGAACAGCGTTTCTGTATGCCGGACAAGAGTACTTAAATGAACATAGACCAAATTTATTTGAAGATGATATTATTGAATTTAACTATGACAAGGACTTAGAAAAATTCTTCTATCGTCTTTCACAAATAAAGAAAGAAAAACTTTTAACTTATGGCAACTTCCATATTTTAAACAAAGAAGATGTCGCTATATTAAAATATGAAGATAACAATGAGGCAATTGTTGGTGTTTTCAATTTAGAAGGAAAAGATAAGGTAACAATCGATTTAAAAGATGGAACATATATCAACTTACTAAATGATCAAACGATAGTAATTAAAAATCAAACGATAGAATTAAACAATTATCCTGTGATAATTAAATATAAGAGAGTATAAAACTATGAAAGCATTCATTGATGATTTACGCATTGTTCGTGTTGAAACCGAACATTTCATTTATGATATTCATTTAAGAAACACACGTCTTGTGTGGTTTAAAAATGAAAATGGAAGTCAATATTTTTTCTGTGAAAAAAATATCGAACTTCATAAAGAAGATACCGTTTATATTAACCATGAAGCGGTAGAGTTACAAATTGGATTAGTAACTTTAACAAAAGAATTTGAAGCACTTTATCGTTACGACGGACAACTTGGTGCAATCTACTCTAAAAAGGAAACAATTTTCCGAGTTTTTTCACCTGTAGCAAAAGAAATTGTATTAGTATTAGATGATGAAAGATATAACATGCATTACAACCAAGGGATTTACGAAGTAACGGTACCGGGGGATCACGACAATAAAAATTACTTTTTTGATGTGCGTCTCGTAAGAGAGTTTCATCGAACAACCGATCCATACGCAAAAGCTAGCAATCTAAAAGGGCCAGTTGTTGTTGATTTTGATAAAACTCAAAAGTTGAGAAATTTCCGATCAGCTATTAAAAACTATACGGATGCTGTTCTATATGAAGCACACGTTAGAGACCTAACAATTAATTTAGATATCCTTAATAAAGGTTTTTATGATGGTTTAATTGAATATAGTCCATCATTAAAAGGCTCAGTCTTAGACTATGTTAAAAACTTGGGCGTTACACATTTACAATTATTACCGATTTTTGACTTTGATGATGTATTTGACGACAATAAAAACTTAAAATACAATTGGGGTTATAATCCTGCTCAATACTTTGTTTTAGAAGGTTGGTATTCAAAAGAACCAAACAATGCATATGATAGAATAAATAAGTTTAAAGATGTTGTTGCATATGCACATAACATTGGGCTTGCCGTAAACATGGATGTTGTTTATAATCATGTGTATCAAACGCATACTTTCCCATATGATTATTTAGTACCTGGGTATTTCTATCGACATGATGAAAATAACAAACGTACGAACAACTCATATTGCGGTAATGATGTAGAAACAAGAAACTACATGGTTCGAAAATTAATTATCGATAGTTTAAAACACTTTGTTCAAACATATAAAATTGATGGCTTTAGATTTGATCTTATGGGGTTAATGGACATCGATACGATGTTATTGATTGAAAAAGAACTTAAGGCAATCAACCCGAAAGTGATGTTATATGGCGAAGGTTGGAATATGGATAATGCAGTTGAAAAAGAAAATAGAAGCCATATGCATAACTATAAAAAGTTTCCAAATTATGCGCATTTTAATGACACGTTTAGAGATACGTTTAGAGGAACATTACACGGAAAAGACTTTGGTTATGCCTTAGGTAATCAGAAGTTAGTTAAAAAAGCATTAATGGTTGTTACAGGTTCAAAAGACTTATTTGATTATCCTAGTCAATCAATTAACTATGTGGAGTGTCACGACAACTATACATTCCATGATCGTATGGTCCAAAGTATGGAGCACGATAAACTTCTTCAAGATTTCGCAACCCATGCGGTAATTATCGCAAGAGGTATTCCATTTATTCATGCTGGACAAGAATTTTATCGTACGAAAAAAGGTGTTGAAAATTCATACAATAGTCCAGATGATGTTAATATGATTCATTGGCCAAAATCACAAAAAGCGATAAACAAACTTAGAAAACTTATAAGTATTCGAAATAAGTACCCAATGTATCGAAAAAACCGTGCACTTTCAAAATCAAATACACTTATTAAGGATAATGTCATTATTTTAAAACTTTCTGAAAAAGATATTTTACACAAAGTCTATTTAAAAAATGATTATTCACCGTTTGAAATCAAGCGTTTAGATGAAAAAATGATCTTCGGAAATGACTTGATAAATGAAAATAATGATACAATCATCTTAGATAAACCAGGAGTTTATATTATCGAAAAGCGAGGTTAGGCTATGAATGCGCATTTTCTAGAAACTTTCTTTAACGGACAAAACGACTATTTACACAAACATTTAGGTTCTCACTTAATTAAAAACGAACGAGGTGAAATTGTCGCTACAGAGTTTTTAGTTTACGCTCCACATGCAAAACGTGTGTTTTTAATTGCGGATTTTAACCACTTTTCTGAAGCAAATGAAATGGAAAAAATCAGTCATTTAGGCTTTTTCTATTTGAGGTTTAATCATTCACTCGAATGGTCTATGTATAAATATAAAATTTATGATAAAGACGGTAACGTTCATGTTAAAAACGATCCATTTGGATATTTCCATGAAGTTCGACCAGCAACAGCAACAAAAGTTTATAACATTGATGATTATCATTGGAATGATAGTAAATGGATTTATGAAAAAAAGAAGCCTTATCAAAAACCTTTACTCATTTATGAAATGCATTTAGGTTCATGGCAACAAAAATTTGGTACATTTAAAAATTACAATGAACTCGCTGATGATTTAATTGCTTATTTAAAGAAACATAGTTTCACGCATGTTGAATTTTTACCAGTCTATGAACATCCACTTGATGATTCTTGGGGCTATCAAGGTACAAATTTTTTTGCCGCAACATCTAGATATGGTTCACCAAAAGACCTTATGTACTTAATTGACCGACTCCATCAAGCAGGTATTGGTGTATTGATTGACTGGGTATTAGGTCATATTTGTAAAGACAGTCACGGATTATTTAAGTTTGACGGTTCTTATTTATATGAATATGACGATAACCTTCGTCGAGAAAACTTAGATTGGGGTACAGCAAACCTTGATTTTTCAAAGGGTATTACACGAAGTTTTATGAAATCCGCATTAACATTTTGGATGGATTATTTCCATGTTGATGGATTTAGAATTGATGCCGTATCAAGATTAATCTATTACTTAGGAGATCCAAATAAAGGAACGAATCAGGAAGCAATCCGTTTCTTACGCGAACTTGGACTACATTTATTCCATAAAGATGACCGCATCTTATTCATGGCAGAAGATTCAACAGATTATGCCAAAGTAACTCACCCAGTTAGTGAAGGTGGTCTAGGCTTTAACTACAAGTGGAATATGGGTTTTATGAATGATACATTAAGTTATTTTAAAGATGACCCGATTTATCGGAAATATAATCATCATAAAATAACATTTGGTATGCATTATGCATACAGTGAAAATTTTATTTTGCCATATTCTCACGATGAAGTTGTTCATATGAAAGGTAGTTTACTAAATAAAATGCCCGGAAGTTTAGAAAATAAACTTTCACAATGGCGTATTCTTATGACGCTATTTATGACACATCCTGGAAAAAAACTTTTATTTATGGGTAGTGAATTTGCACAACGCAAAGAGTGGAACTTTAGAACGGAAATTGAATGGGAGCTTCTAGCATTTGAAGAACATCAAAAGGCGAATAAGTATTTTATCGATCTTGCTAGACTTTATAAAAACAACACCCCATTTTATAAGTTTGACCATGAATCTAGAGGGTTTGAATGGTTAGTTGTTGATGATAAAGATCAAAGTGTGTTTGCCTATATGCGTAAAAGTAATCGCGCAGCCTATGTTGTTGTTTTAAATATGACACCTAACTATCATGAGTTTTATCGCATTGGTGTACCATTTAAAGGCGAATACACTGAAGTACTAAATAGTAATTATTCAATTTATGGTGGTTGGTTAGATGTATCCAAACCACAAGTGCTTGAGTCGATTGATGAACAAGAATTAGGGTTTAGCCAACACATTCGGCCAACAATTACACCATTTTCAGCAATGATATTTAAGTTACAAAAAAAGTAAGTATAACGGATAGTGTAAATAACACTATCCTTTTTTTATAAAGTTAAATAATAACTTTATGAGCAATAAAAGTTATGGTATACTCAAATATAATAAGATTCATTAATAAAATAAATAAAAGGAGTAGGCAACTATGAGCACAGTGATTTTGGAAGTCAAAAATCTCAAAAAGTATTTTAAAGACATTAAAGCTGTTGATAACATATCGTTTAATGTTCATCGCGGAAGTTTATTTGCTTTTTTAGGTCAAAATGGAGCAGGGAAATCAACAACCATTAAAATGATTACAACCCTCTTACAAAAAGATATGGGAAATGTATATTTAAATGGTTTAGATGATGAAGGCTTTATTCGAGAAAAAATTGGTGTAGTTTTTCAAGAAAACGTCCTAGATGATTTATTAACTGTTAAAGAGAACTTACTATTACGCGGTACGTTTTATTTGAAAGAAAAAGAACTTGTCCATAAGCGTTATAACGAACTGGTTGAATCCCTAGACTTAAAAGATATCGAGAACCAACGTTTTAAAACTCTTTCAGGAGGTCAAAAACGTCGTGTTGAAATCGCAAGAGCTCTTTTTTCAAATCCAGAACTTTTAATTTTAGATGAACCAACAACCGGTCTTGATCCTGAGACACGTGTGGTTGTTTGGAAGGTTATCGAACGATTAAGAAAAGAACACGGTATTACAGTCTTTCTAACAACACACTACATGGAAGAAGCAGCAAATGCAGATTATGTTGTTATTATACATAAAGGAAAAATTGTAGCAGAAGGTACGCCTTCGATTTTAAAAAACGAATATAGCAAAGATTATTTTAAACTTATTCCTATCGATAAGGGTGTCTTAATTAAGTATTTGGAAAAATCAGGAAGAGCTTATAAAAAAGTTGCGGATCAATACTTTATTGAAATTAAAAATACAAAGGATGCAATCGACTTAATTATGGAAATTAAAGATAACATCAAGACATTTGAAGTAGCTAAAGGTACGTTAGATGATGTTTTTGTTAATGTAGTAGGTGAACAACATGTATGAAATTATAAGCTTAATTAAACGAAATATTAAAATTTATTTACGTGACCCACTTGCAGTGTTTTTCTCATTTTTATCAACGATTATTCTAATGTTTATCTACATTATGTTTTTAGGGGATGTTGGTGGTGCAGAGCTTTCTGCACTTTTATCACCAGGAGAATTAGATTTACTTATCTATAGTAATATGATGGCAGGCGTTATCGTCTTAAATACATTAACTATTCCACTAGGAAACTTAGGAACAATCATTTCAGACTTTGAATATAATCGAATGAATGCATTTATGGTAACTCCTGTAAAACGATATAAAATTATTTTAGGATATTATTTCGCATCACTTCTTATTACACTTACCTTTTCACTCATGATTTGGTGGTTAGCATCAATTGTTTTAGGTTTAGTTACAGGCATATTTTATACCTTTAGCACTGTCATAACTGTTTCAGGTTTAATTGTAGTGTTTGTTTTTATATCAACATCATTTATGATACTACTTACAACTTTCATTAAATCAGTGAATGCATTTGGTGCAGTATCAGGTATTTTTGGTAGTATCATTGGTTTTGTTTCAGGTATTTATATACCACTTACAAGTTCATCACCAAGTGTCTTAAGACATATATCATCGGTTGTACCTTTTACACACATGACGTTAAAGTTAAAAGAAATCTTATTAAAACCATCGCTTGATATTGTTTATGCAAAGACAAACGGTAATGCTGAAGCGGTAGCTAATATACGGGATGGCTTTGGTGGACAACCAATCGGTCTATTAGGAATGGATATGAGTTTAACTTTACTATTGATTTTAGCAGGAATTGTATCAATTCTTGTACTCATATATTCAAGTTATCGCCTTAATAAGCGAATTAAAGCATAAAAAATAAGCCAAGTCTAATTGACTTGGCTTTTGTTTATTTTGTAGAATCTCTTAGCACGATATCTACATCTAAGACTTCGTGAAGTGTTTCAAGTTCAACACTGCGTATTAATTTCAATAAGTTTACAAAGGCTTGTTTACCAATAAAATTCGTATTTTGGTGAATCGTAGATAAAGATGGCGTTACCCATTTGCATAATGGCATATCGTCATATCCAATAACACTAACATCTTCAGGGACACGTTTACCCATTTTCTTTAGTATGTTAATGGCTACCAGTGCCAACGTATCTGAGAATGCAAAAATTGCATCAACGTTCGCATTTTGTCTTAAGACTTCCTCCATTAAGACTTCATCAGGTTGAATAAGGTCAAAGTCATAAATATCCGCAAAGATTTTTGTTTTCTTTAACACAGATAAAAAACCGATAGTACGTTCCATTGTTGTTAATAAGAATGATGGACCTCTAAATAGCAAAATACTTTTAGCTTCTATAGAAAGTAATTTTTTTGCAGCAAGTGCTCCGCCCTTAACATTATCAGATGTGATTGAAGGAATTGTTTCATCTAAAACATGATCGACAGTAATGACCGGAATTTTTAAATCAAATAAACGGTCTTTATTTGTAAAGTTTGAAGCAATAATAAGACCATCAATATTGTATTGTTCAAAGAACTTTAAATATTCAAGTTCGCGTTCAGGATCATCTTGTGTATGACAGAACATAATTTTATAACCATAGGTTGCTGCTTGAGTTTCTATACCCTCAAGCAAGGCACCATAGAAGCTTGGTCCAATATGAGGAACAATAACACCTACAATTTTTGAGCTACGACTTGTTAAACTTCGAGCAAGCTGGTTTGGAATAAATCCAAGTTCTTCAATAATTTTATTAACAAGTTCCCTTGTTTCTTCATGAACATAACCTTTTTGGTTAATAACGCGGGAAACGGTTGAAACACTAACATTTGCCTTTTTGGCAACATCTCTAATTGTCGGTTTCATAAGTTACCTCCTTTAACAGTAAGAAATCATAAGAATTCATCTTTAGTATATCATTAATTGTTACTTTTTCTTCAGTAAAGAGGTTGATATATGTGCCTTTCATAGAAGTCATATTAATCTCTACAGCATCTAAAGTGTTATTGATTAATACTAAAATTCGTTCATCATTAAGTTCTTTATAGAAACTTAAGACATTCGAATTAGTGAATAAATAATCGGGTGCCTTAAGTGACGGATATTGCTCTCTAATTTGAATAAGTTTCTTCAAAAAGTTAAAGAAGTCCATATCGTATGTCGTTTTATCTTTAGGAAATGTTCTACGATTATCCGGATCGTGTGCACCAGTCATGCCAATTTCTGTACCATAGTAAATGTTTGGTGCACCACACGATACAAACATAAAGACAAAGGCTAACATTACACGACGCATATCTTGATTGAGTCTGTGTTTTATACGCATTGTATCATGACTATCTAACATATTAAACATGTTAGTTAGAACATGTTTTGGTGTTTGAGCCAAGTAATCGTTCATTTGACTTTTAAACTGTTCAAGCGTTATTTTGTGCTCAAAATATTGCCAAACAGGATAAACCCAGTCATAGTTCATAACCGAGTCCACCTGGTCTCCTTGTAGCCAAGGCAAAGAAGAATCCCAGTTTTCACCAAATAAGAAGGTGTCTTGTTTTGCGGTTTTCGCAGCAACACGCATTTTTCTTAAAAAATCATGACTTATTTCATTTGATACATCAATCCGCCATCCGTCAATATCATATTCTTTAATCCAATAAGTGGTAACATCAAGTAAATGCTTTTCTGCTAATGGATCAGATGTGTTCCATTTTGGCATAAATGGTGTAAATGCGAATGTACGATAATTTAAGTTTGTTTTGTCAAAAGTTTTTGGTTTTCCAAATTCATCTAATGGAAAGTTAATAACAGGGAATTTTTCAATAAAGAAGCTGTTTCTATAAATGCTTTTTTCACCATTTTTAATGACATCTTGAAAAAAGGGATGGTCGAAACCAGCATGATTAAATACAGCGTCTAAGACAACTTTAATGTTATTTTCGTGACATTTTTGAACAAGTTCCTTAAAGTCTTCATTTGTTCCAAAAGTCGGATCTATTGTAAAATAATCGCTCGTATCGTATTTGTGTGCAGAGGGAGATTTGAAGATTGGTGTAAAGTAAATACCTGTGACGCCTAATTCCTTTAAATGAGGTATTTTTTCGATAACACCTTGTAAGTTCCCACCATAAATTTCGTTATTTTTTACGACTTTATTATTCCAGTTAAGCGTGGATTGATTGTTAACACCGTTGAAACGATCTGGAAATATTTGATACCAAACTGTATTTTTTACCCAGGATGGTGTATTGTGTAAATCTTCATGGTTAATGTAAGGATAATTAAAGTACTGACTTAAATTATAGATACGTTCGTGATCATCTTTATGAATCTTTTCGACTCCGCGTGTTCCATAAATATAGACGTCATCATTTTTGTATAAGATGAAGGTATATTTTGTACGTAAGTATTTTGACTTATATTCGATAAAATAGTAGTCAAAAAGTTCAGACTGATATCTTTTTTTCATTGTAAATATTTCGTGAACCCATGCTTGGTTTTTCCATTGAAAAGGATCACCAATCACGATATCTACTCGGTCAAAATCATCTTTTGCAGTTCTTAGTAACAAATGTAAAGTATCTTTGTTATATGCATATGCGTATTCAGATTTTGATCTATGATAGATTGCATGTTTATTCATATTATCACCCAATTGCTATTATATCATAGTAAAATATTGTAATGCTGTTTGGTCCGGCTCTTTAGGAAAAAATGAAACCGCTCACACACATTGAAACGGTATCTATGATACATGGTATTATGTTAAAATAATATTAGAATGGTAGGTGTTTTAATTGATTAAAAAATGGTGGATGGAAAGTGTTGGTTATCAAATATATCCGAAATCCTTTTACGATGGAAATAATGATGGCCATGGCGACTTACTCGGCATTTATAAAAAACTACCATACTTAAAATCATTAGGTGTAGATTTAATCTGGATTTGTCCATTTTATGTTTCTCCAATGGATGATAATGGTTATGATGTTGCCGATTTTTATGATGTTGCACCAAGTTTCGGGACACTTGATGATTTTAAAAAATTATTGAATAAAGCGAAAGAATTAGGCATTCGCATTATTTTAGATTTAGTTTTAAATCATACTTCTGATGAACATCCTTGGTTCATGGAATCAAGAAAATCAAAGGATAATCCTTATCGTGATTATTATATTTGGCAAAAAGGTAAATCAAAAGGTTTACCACCAACAAATTGGGGTTCATTTTTCGGCGGTAGCGCTTGGGCTTATGATGAAGCAACCGACGAGTATTATATGAAAATATTTTCTAATAAAATGCCAGACTTAAACTGGAAAAATGAGAAAGTTCAAGACGCAATGATTGATGTTGCAAAGTATTGGTTAGACTTAGGTGTTGATGGATTTAGAATTGATGCGGTAGCTCATTTAGCACGTGCACCATTTGTCGATGCAGAACCTAAAGACAAACCCGTAGTCTTGGACTGGCATAAATTTTCTAATTTACCAGATGTTCACATATATTTAAAAAAGATGTATCAAAAAGTATTCAAACCATACGATGCGTTAACAATTGGCGAAGTTGGTGGTGAAGCAAACATTGAATCAGCGTATCAATATTCAGCATTTGATTCTGGTGAATTAAACATGGTATTTAATTTTGACCACAACTGGTGTAACAATGTTTTTGATATTGATAACCTAGAAAATTTAAAAACGGATGTGAAACGGTTAAAGGAAGTATTTAATAAATGGCAAGTCGCTTTTAAACAACGTGGTTGGCTACCTTTAAACTGGTTAAATCATGATCAACCAAGACTTATTAGTCACTATGGTGATCAAATGTATCCACTAGAAAGCGGAAAAATGTTAGCGACGGCATTGTATTTAATGCGTGGCACTCCATTTGTGTATCAAGGTGAAGAGATTGGTATGACAAACTATCCATTTCAATCTATTGAAGATTTTAACGATGTGTCATCAATCAATCGCTATTATGATTTAAAAAGGGAAAACAAATATACAGAAGCGGAAATTTTATTTAAATTGAGCATTAACTCACGTGATAATCCACGTAGTGCAATTCAATGGGATGATACAAAGTATGCCGGTTTTTCAAAAGTAAAACCAGTTGTTAATGTGAATCCAAATTATATAGAAATCAATGTTAAAAACAATCTAGAAAATAAAGGAAGTTTATGGTATCATTATCAACATATATTTAAGCTAAGAAAAGACCCAAAATATAAAGAGCTATTTGTTTACGGTACTTATGAACAAGTTCCTACAAGTGATGAATTATATGTTTATATTCGTGAAAATAGCGCATATAAAGCCTATGTTATTAACTCCTTTAGCAGAGAGAATGTGACATATAAATTAAAGATAAATTTTGATTCTGTCTTACTAAATAATTATGAAAATATACTGATTAATGATGACATAATAACATTATCACCGTATCAATCGGTGGTACTTGTTGTTAAGAAGGAGCAATTATGAGAAAAAGTGGAATATTACTACATATATCAAGTTTACCAAGCAAACACGGCATTGGTACATTTGGTAAAGAAGCCTATCGATTTGTAGATTTTTTAGAAAAAGCAAATCAAAGGTTATGGCAAATCCTACCATTAGGACCAACGTCGTATGGTGATAGCCCATATCAAACTTTTTCTGCATTTGCTAATAATCCATATTTTATTGATTTAGACTTTTTAGTAAAAGAAAAATTATTAACTCTAAGCGAAATCAAACCACTTATTCGCGAAGTTGGAAATATTAATTATGGAGAACTTTATAACACAAGATTTATCGTCTTAAAAAAAGCATTCCGTCGATTTTTACCAAACGATGCATACGTTAAGTTTTTAGAAGACCAAAAATTATGGTTACACGATTATGCACTGTTTATGACCTTAAAATTTATGCATGAAGGAAAAGCGTGGAGTGAGTGGCATGATCATTATCGCTTAAGAGACGTAGATGCTTTAAGCAAATTAGAAACAGAACAAACGGAAGAGATTAATTTTTGGAAATTTGTTCAGTTTAAAGCGTTCGAACAATGGCGAAACTTAAAAAAATATGCAAATGATCGAAACATTGAAATTATTGGAGATATGCCAATTTATGTTGCATTTGACTCAAGCGATGCATGGGCAAATCCAAATCTCTTTGAATTCGACCATGATAGAAAACCAGTCTTAGTTGCCGGAGTACCACCAGATAATTTTTCAGCAGATGGTCAATTATGGGGTAATCCAATTTACAACTGGAAATATATGAAAGAACAAAATTATCAATGGTGGGTAGAGCGTGTCCGTGCGCAATCTAACGATTTTGACATTATCCGTATTGATCATTTTATTGGATTCGTAAATTACTTTGCAATTCCATATGGTGAAAAAACTGCAAAGAATGGCAATTGGTTAAAAGGACCAGGGATTGAACTTTTTGACGCCATCAAAGCTCAATTAGGTCAAAAAAACATCATCGCAGAAGACCTAGGTGTTGTGACGGATGAAGTTCGTGCTGTCATTAAGCAAACCGGTTTCCCAAGTATGAAATTAACGCAGTTTGCATTTGACCCAAGTGAATCTAGCGATTACTTACCGTACAACTATGAAAAAAACACCATAGTTTATACGGGTACACACGATAACGAAACAACTAAAACGTGGTTTGAAAAATTAGATAAAAATTCCTTAAGATTTTGTTTAGAATATATCAATGATCCAAAAGGAAAAAATAAAATTGAGTCATTTATAAAAATGACACTTTCATCCGTATCGAATTTATGTGTTATTCCAATGCAAGACTATCTTGAACTTGGAAGTGAAGGTCGTATGAATACACCTTCAACAGTTGGATCAAATTGGCAATTTAGAATTAACCAAAAAGATGTTCATGCAAAACTTGCGAATCGTATTAAAAAACTATCAAAAACTTATGGTAGAAATCTATAGTATAATAAAGGGTGTTCTAATCAAACACCTTTTAAAGTATTTATAAGGGAGCGTTCATATGGTACCAAAATTTGAAAAGAGAGTCCGTGCATTTGCGATTGACACTTCAGGCGTTTTTATAACAGCTATTTTATCCTTATTTATACCCAAACCATTCAACTTCATATTAATTGGTGCTGCAGTATTAGGATTTTATATTATGCCTTATTTCATTTCCAATGGACAAACATTTGGAAAACGTGTTGAAAAGATCAAAGTAGTTAATTTGGATGGTAGTGATGCCAGCATCGCTAAATTATTAATTAGAGAAATAACCAAATTAGTACTAAGTTTTCTGACAGGTGGCATTTATTTAGTAGTTGCCTTTTTTGCAGTTACAGAAAAGGAAGTTAGTCGCACCATTCATGATTACATTTTTAAGACAAAAATGATTGATTTAGATACAACAAAAAAGCATAAAACAGATCCTGTCTTAGGTAAAGGTGAATACGCGAAGAAAAGAGGTTTATAATGATTAAAAAAATTCATATATTTTTATTATTACTTACGTTTACATTTATATTAGTAAGTTGTGGTAGCACAACGTATACCGTGACATTTATATATAATGAGGGTACGACTGAAGAAGTAAACGTAGTAAAAAATAAAACTGTCGATAGACCAGAAAAAATAATCGAACAGGAGTTTCAAGTTTTTATTGATTGGTTCTTAGGAGAATCCGTCTATGATTTTAACTTGCCTGTAACTAAGGATTTAGTTATTGAGGCGAAATATTACGATTTTCGTTTGGAATATCCAAATCAAGATATTTATTATCAAATTTTTGTACGTTCATTTGCTGATAGCGATAACGATGGTATTGGTGATTTAAATGGTATTACGCAAAACTTAGATTATTTAAAATCGCTTGGAATTACCGCATTATGGTTATTACCAATTCATCCATCACCCTCATATCATGGTTATAACGTCAC
Organism: Acholeplasma sp.; assembly: GCA_012838065.1. Taxonomy (GTDB): domain Bacteria; phylum Bacillota_I; class Bacilli_A; order Acholeplasmatales; family Acholeplasmataceae; genus DUPY01. The sequence continues at coordinate 47,044 of DUPY01000045.1, forward strand.
CGATTATTATGGTATTCAGCCAGATTATGGTACGATGGAAGATTTTGATAACCTTGTTGAAAAAGCAAGTGAACTAGGCATAAAAATTGTTTTAGACTTAGTAGTTAACCATACATCAGATCAACATCTATGGTATAAAGAAGCAATAAAAGGTTCAAACAATCCGTACCGTAATTATTATTTGTTTAACAATAACGGTAATGCCTACGAATCTTTTGTTGGCGGAATGAAAGACTTAAACTTAGCGAATCCTGAAGTTGTTAATGAAATTTATAACATCATGGATTTCTACATCGAAAAAGGTGTAGATGGTTTTAGATTAGATGCCGCATTGCATTTCTTTGATCGTCATGGTTATAAAGCTAAATCTTTTGAAAATGGTGTCTTTATCCATTCATTAAATAGCCATATGAAGGAAAAATATGGAAGAGGATACATCGTATCTGAAGTGTTTGATTATAACTACTTAGCATATCCAGATTATTATATCGGTAGCGATTCATTATTTGATTTTTATACTGCACAACAAATATGGCAAAAAATTGGTTCAGGTTCAAGTTCATATTTATTCGTAAGTAACTTAGCTCGGATGTATAACGATATTAAGAAAGTAGCGCCAGATTTTATACCAGCAACGTTTTTAACAAATCATGACTTAGACCGCTTAGCATCCATGCCTGAATTTAAGGGAATCAACGCGATGGAGCGTATTAAACAAGCGACCAATGTTTTATTAACATTACCTGGAAACCCATTTATTTACTATGGTGAAGAGCTTGGTATGCAGGGTACACGTAAAGAAGGTGTAAATGTCCCAGGTTATGGTACGGCATATGATGAGTTTAGAAGAACACCATTCTTGTGGGGAAATGACTATCAAACGTCTTGGTTCCCGGATTCAGAAAATACGTTAACAGCAAATCAGCAACAACAATCCAAGGATTCGAATTCATTATACAGTCACTATAAATCTCTTATCGAAATTCGTAAACAAACACCAGCGTTAATGTTCGGTAACAGTTTTATACCTTATAACGGTAACTCTGGCAAGCTACAAGGCTACATAAGAACTATTGAAACAGAGTACTTTAGACAAGCTGTATTAGTTATCCACAACGTAAGTTTAGATACAATGTCTTTAACGCTTGATCATAAACAAATACTTTATGGAAATCTAGAATTAAAGCCTTATGAAACGGTTATTGTTGAAATTGACTATAACAGCATTGGAGACTTTACATAATGTTTATATCAAAGTTTTTTATTCAAAGCTTAAAACCTAAAGAAGTGTTTGATCACCTAAGTGATAAACTTTACAAATACTTTATTTATTTTGTATTGTTAATGCTTATTATGGTATTGCCTCAAAACATTAATATCATACAAAATTATGGTTTTAAACTACATTTTATTGAAAATACATTTCATTTAAGTACACCGACATGGGTATTACCGGAAGATGTTTATTTTTCAACAAACAAATTGGTAAGTGAGCGCGATATATCATTTACTTATAAACATGAGGGTCTTACATATATTTTTAACTATAAAGGCCAGTCTTTAAATGATAATGAAAAGTATATTTTATTAAAAGAAGCTGAAGTTACCTATATTGATGAAAAGGGTAATCAAATAACAAGACCATATAAAAACTTTACAGAAACGTTTAGTTTGAAAGGCTTGAATCTTGCAACAGGTCAAGATAAGACAAATCTATACATAGAGTTTGCAAATAATTTAGAATCAAGTTTTGGGCCTTATATAACGCTTTACTCATTATTAACAAATACATTTGTTACACTGTTTATTCAATGTTTATTTGTATTTTTACTGGCACTAGTTGTCCAATTGTTTAGATATGGACTTACAAGTTTTATGAGTTATAAAGACACAATTAAGTTTGTTATTTTAATGTTAACAATACCGGTGTTTTTATCGCTAATCGTTGGGATTATTCAGCCAGCGTTTGGTACAGTAGTCTTTCAGTTTGGAGCAGGTATTACAATCATGTTAGTCATGTTAAAATACGGAAGAAAGTATTATCAATCGTAACGTATAAAAAAACTTACACAGCTTAAGTATCTGTGTAAGTTTTTATTTTCTATGAAGTAATTAATAGATTTTCTTTCAAACTTAAACCTGGTGTTTCTAAGTTGATATTAAACGTTATGCTACCAAATGTTGGTGTTTCGCTTGACTCATCTGCCGTTAATTGTATTGTTAAAATATACACATTATCTTTTACTAATCCAAAATATCTGTTATAAATTATACTTGCAACTTGATATGCAACTTCTTGAATATGTTCCTTTGCATCTTCGTTAGTAATGAGCCCACTGAAACGAATATTATTTGATAGAATTAATGTTGAAATTTCACCGACTTGTAGTGTCGTTTCTTCAATGATAGGATACCATTTTGCATATAACACTAAGTCGCTTGTAACGGGCTTATCAAGCGCGAAATATGTAGATAAGTCATCGATATCTGTATACCAACCACCAAACAAGTGGCCTTGTTTTGAAGGTCTTGCGGATGTTATAAAATCACCATCTTTAACGGTTTCTGTTTTAGTTTTTTGGTCATTGTTATAGTTGTACTCGACTTTATAACTTTTACCACATGCCACTAAAACAACTGTGAATAAAAGTGTAAATACTAATAATGTTTTTTTCATAACTAACCTCCAAGCTCAACACGATAGTTGTTTCCTCTAACACGTAATGTGTAATAGAGTAGTTGACTATAACCGTTAGTATCGGTTGCTTTTACTGTTACTGTGTAGTAACCAGGTAATTGTGTTTGTTGATATGTAGAAGCGGATAATGTGATGTTCTGTCCTACAATTGTCACATTATCTAAGGGGTTAAATGGTTGAAGTGGGTCAATTTCGATTAGGTTTTGGTTAATCGTAATAAGGTCCGGTTTCTTTTCAACTAAAATAACGGTTGAGTTTCCAATAGAATAGGCACGATTTTTAATGGTTGCAATACCATTAAATGTTGCTTGATCGTAGCTTGTAAGCTGAATATATTCTTTATTTGGATTTAAGTCAACATATGCTAAATCACCTTTTGGATGTGATGTGTGTAAAACAATGACATCACCATTAACAGAATCAGAAATTTCGTATGCAATTGCGTGAACGTTATCTGATGTTGGTAAGAATTTTAAGTTTGCTTGAATGTCAGCAGCAGTAGACATTCTAAATTGAGGGTATGTTTTACGAATTTGAATTAATGTTTTGTAATACTCAAAGACATGGATGTTTGTAATTTTTTCATCCCATCGAATTTGGTTTACAGAGTCTGGAGATTCGTAAGAGTTATGGTCATATCCACCATCTTTAAGTGGTTTAGAACGCATAATTTCGGTACCTGCATGTAAGAATGGAACGCCTTGTGAAGTTAAGATAATTGCGTTGGCTTGTATTTGCATTGATGAAAGTTTATTAAATGGAACTTTAGTTAATCGTAATTTATCATGTAATGTGTTATTATCGTGTGCTTCAACGTAATTGATGGTTTTATTTGGGTCTAAGTGCCATGCACTTACGCCGGTAACACCTGAATGTGTAACGCCACCAACGATGCCATATTTTATGTTGTTTACATGATTTCCAGGATTGTGGTTTTGAATCCATGCACCTTCAGCTGCATTAAATACAGAACCCTTAATTGCATCACGAGTAAAGTCGTTAAATGCACCAACATTTTCTAAGTTTTTAATATTTCCTTTATCAGCTGCTAAGCTTGATGGAAGTGGAGTGGATCCCCCGTTCCATGGTTCTCCGTAAACAATAATTGTTGGATCAATTTCATGTAGAGCGTTTGAAATAGCATTCATTGTTTCAACGTCATGTAATGCCATTAAGTCAAATCTAAAACCACTTAAATTATATTCAGTTGCCCAAAATACAGTTGAGTCTACCATGAATTTACGCATCATTGAACGTTCTGAAGCTGTTTCGTTTCCTGTACCAGAACCGTTAGAAAAACCACCTGTTTCTGTATGTCTAAAGTAGTAACCAGGTAAAATCTTGTGGAAGTTTGAACCTTCAGACTCACCCGTATGATTATAGACAACGTCCATAATTAGACGAATATCATAATCATGAAAGGCCATTACAGTCTTTTTGAATTCTTCGATTCTTATACGACCATCAAAAGGATTTGTTGAATAGGAGCCTTCTAGAGTATTGAAGTTATATGGCATATAACCCCAGTTAAAGATTTTATCGTATGTTGGATCGTTTGAACGCACTTCATCAATATAACCGAAGTCAAAGATAGGAAGTAATTGTACAGCATTTACACCTAGTTCAGCAATATGGTCTAACCCTGTTGTTACAGTAACTCCTTTGTTGGTATACTTTGTGTTCGTCTCAGCCATGCCTAAGAATTTACCACGGTATTGATCTGGTCCTCTCCAAGAACTGTGAGACGTTAAATCACGAACATGAAGTTCATAAACAATATAATCCACAGGATTTACAACAGTGTTTGGACGCGCGTTATATACCCAGCCTTCAGGGTTGAGTTTACTAAAGTCAACAATCATACCGCGTGTTCCATTAACCCCTGTTGAATATGCATAAGGGTCAACAACTTCGAATGTTCCGCTGCTGTTTTCTACCGTAAATGTATAGTATTTAAAGGATACATCTTCATCTAGTTTCGCTTCCCATGCACCGTTTTCAATTTTTACTAATTGAACTTGTTTGTATGGTGTCTTTTCTTCGCTTGGCTTACCACTGTTATCATAGTTTTCATGACCTTGATGATATAGGTTTAATGTAACTGCTTGACTTAATGGTGCCCACAATCTGAAAATTGTTTGATTGTTGACAAATGAGACGCCAAGTTGTCCATCGTATGTATAGGCGTCTTCAAACTCCTTCGTGTCGTATAAGTTTTGAATACTTACAGTTAATGTATAAACATGTTGATTTTCAAAATGAGCTCTTACTTCGTAGTGGTTTGAAATAACAACATCACCAATGTTAACATTAATTGTTTTTGAGGTAGGAACTTCTGTTTTAATAATTTCATTATTTTCAAGAATTTCATAACGAATTGGTGTTTTTGTGAAAGTCGCAACAACGTTTTTCGATGTATTGAAGTAGGCATTAATTACTTTATCGCGATAATCTGGAATGTTATTTGCTAAATCTGCTTGAGATTTACCGATGTTAATATCCTGTTCAACAAAGTAAACATGATATTTGCCATCGATTTCTTCAACTTCAGACAAATTAAAAAAACGGTCTCCTCCAATTTCTCGGTAACCATCCCATGCGCCGCGCTTAATAATGATTCCAAGTCTTGTGGCACCAGGATATTTTTCAGTTAAATTTACTTCAAGGTATGCACCTTTTTCATCAACATTACTTTGAGAGAAATCAAACTGAATACCATCGCGAGCTACCGGTAAGTTTTCCCACAACCAAATGTTGAAACTAGTATAGTTGTTATCGTATCGATAATAATGTACGACAAGCGTTTTATTATCATTGGCGTTTATGTTGCTGGTAAAACCTACAGCACCAAATAAAAGTATCAATAAAATAAGTATCTTTTTCATATTATCTCCTTTCTTAGTCCAAATATATCATAAAACAATCAAGTATGACCAATTTGGTTATCTGATTCAATTGTGATAGCGGTTTCACAATGTACGCGCTTACATTACGTGCGCTTATGTGATAAAATTAAAGCATAAAAAGGTATAAACTATACTAAGAAAAAAATAAGGAGGAAATAAAATGAAGAAAGTCTTACTTGCCTTTATAGTTTTAGTGAGCGCTGTTGTCTTCTCAGCCAACTTCGTAAAAGCTGATGACGCTACAGGCAAACTAGTTGTCCATTTCCAAAAATGGGATAACGACTATGAAGGATTAGGCGCTCATGGATGGAATGGCATTAGCGCAGTCGGCGAATATACACGTCTAGATGAATTCGGTGCAGTATTCGAATATGATGTTGTACCGGGTGAGGGAGAAATCGGATTCATCGCAGTTAACTGGGGCGAACCAGGTGTTGCAGAAACTTGGACAGACGCTGTTAAGTTTACAGATGATGTTTTGATTGACAAAACATTGATCGTAGCAGCTGAAGAAACACACATCTATATATTCGAAGGAGCTTCAGTTAAAGCGGGCTCTGATATGGAATATTTAGTTGCTGATAATGACAAAGCGAACATGATTTTAGTTTACTTTGACCCAGCAGGTTATGGCGAAAACCTCGGTGTTCATTCATGGGGTGGATGGGACATGACAGAACCAGGTTGGGGTGATCCAGCTAAAATCTTTGTACCAGTTGGTAAAAACCCAGGTGGTCAAGTAGTAATGGGTGCAATATTAACATTTGCAGTTGATAATACTCCAGGTCTACTTATTTATGAAGGCGCAGATGCTAATAAGAAAACTGGCGATATTTTAGCAGTAGCAAACGCTGCTGATGAAAAACCAGGTGCATTTGAGGAAACTCCAACTGCAGGAGAAGTAGGAGTTGCTTATGTTTACAGTAAAGGTAATGGCTACACTGAAAATGATAACGTTTCATATAACGATGTAGAAGTTTTTGCAGAAGAAGCGTTCAAATTCTCAATTATTCCTGCAAATCCACAAGAAGAACAAGGAACTTATGCAGTTGATCCTAGAACTATAAGAGTTGAATTAAACCAACAAGTTTCATCACCATATCCAAAAGCTACGGATAAAGATGCTGCAAGAGCAATTGTTGAAAGTTGGTTTACAGTAAAAGAAATCGTAACGCCTGCAACAGAAACAACGCCAGCAGTTTACGGTGATGCTTTAACAATTGAGCGTGTTGACTTTGCGTTAACATCAGAATCAATTAGCAGTTTCGTAGTTATTTTAGATGAAGAAACACCTTTAGATAATACAAAACAATATAAATTATTCTTCGACTTAGGGTTTCCAACTGAAGCATTAGCTGAAGAAAAAGAAGTAACAGTTACGATTAAAGTTAAAGCTCCAGAAAATACTCCAGCTGAAGCAGTATTATCGATCGCTGGTGATTTACCAGAAGCAAACTGGGACCCAACAGCTGAAGAATATACTGCAACTAAAGAAGGTGACTTCTATGTTGTAACTTTCAAAGTTAAAGTAAAAGAAGTTGCTACAGTATTTGAGTATAAATGGACAAGAGGTTCTTGGGAAGATGATGAGTTCATAGCTGAAAACCGTAAGTTTGTTGTTTATAACAATCAAGATACAGTAACAATTATTGATGAGGTATTAGCTTGGAAAGATATCGATGCTCCAGAAGAAAAATACGATGCACCAGTTGTTAATGTACAAATTAACTTAAGTGCAGATATCGATGTGGACATGGATACAGAAGGTCCAACAATTCAATTCCTTGGTTCATTATTAGGTAAACCAGAAAGTGAAAGAATTATCGTTGTTGACTGGGGTCTACCATTTGACCAAAACTTATTCCCAGCATATCGCGCATCAGATAATCGCGACAACCGCGATTGGACACCTGCAGTTATCGTACCAAAAGGTGACTTCTCAGTTCTTGATACTAGAACAGAAGGCGATTATGTAATTATGCTACAAGTAACTGATAAATGGGGTAATACTACCCAAGAGAAATTTACTTTTAGAGTAACTAAATCACAATAAGGAGGCTAAGTAAATGAAAAAAATATTAACTATTGTATCAATTTTACTATTTGCTGTAATTATTGTGGCGTGTGGTAAAAAAGACTTTAAGGTAACATTTGTTACAAATGGTGGTACAGCAGTATCTGCTGTTGATGTTAAATCGGGAGATAAAATCTCAGAGCCTACAACTACTAAAAAAGCTCACAAAGTTGATGGTTGGTATACAACAGAAAACTTTGCAGAAGGAACTAAGTGGAATTTTGCTGAAGATACAGTAACAGCAAACATTACATTATATGTTAAATGGGTTGAAGACAATAAAGGTGAAAGAATTGACTTTAGTGATTTATTAAAACCTAAAACAACGATTCGCGTTTGGATGGATGATGAAAAAGGCGATTACATGCGTGCATTAATTGCTGAATTCAACAACCTATACCCAGAAATCATCGTTGAACATCAACATATGGGTACAGTTGAATCACGTGAAAAATTAAAAACTTTCGGTCCTTCAGGAAATGGTGCTGACGTATTCCAATTCCCACATGACCACTTAGCACAAGCTAAGTTAGAAGACTTAGTATTAACTTTACCTAACTCAACAAAAACTTTATTAACTGAAAGATCACATCCAGTTGCATTACAAGTTGCAACATTAGATGGCGAAGTTGTTGGTGTACCAAACTCATTAGAATCTGTTGGTTTATACTACAACAAAGACTTAGTTGATACTCCTGCAACAACATTCGAAGAATTACTTGCAGAAGCGGCTATATGGAATGCAGCTCCTAACGCTGATGATGCTACTCGTACGAATGCACAAGCTGGTGTTTACTACTTAGGAACATCAAGCCACTGGGCAGACAGCTACTTTATGCAATTTGCATATTCAGCATTTGGATTTACTCCATTTGGACCTCAATTAAATGATCCAACTTCAGTAGGATTCAATACACCAGCTACAATTGCCGCATTGACATGGATGAGAGATTCATTGAAACCAGCAGTTACTGGTACAGGTGCTACAGACTCAGTTACAGCAGGTGCAAACTTTGAAAATGGTAAATTACCTTATATTATTGCTGGACCATGGAACGCAGAAGCTTACAAAGCTAAAGGCCTAAACTATGGTATCGCTAAGATGCCTACAATTAAAGTTGGCGACGAAAATAAGGAAACTAAGACATTTGCAGGTGCACAAATTACAGCTGTTTACAAATATTCACAAAATCAAGATGCTGCAATTAAATGGGTAGAATTCTTAACTTCTGACATTGCTATGAAATTACAATATGAATACAAATATAAATTACCAGCATTAAAAGAAGAATTACTACAAAACATCCCAGGCGTATTAGATGATGAATTAATGAATATGATGTCTGAGCAATTAGCTACATCAGTTCCAATGCCAGTTATTCCAGAAGTAACATACTACTGGGGACCAGGTGAAGCAATGATTAAAGAAATTTGGAACAATAATAAAGCAATAACTACAGCAGTAGCAGATGCAGAAGCTTCATATAAAGCTTTATCAGGAAGATAATATAACTTAGTTAAAGATATACAAATGTAGGAGCGGTCGCTTGACCGCCCCTCGTTTGTTTTATCTTTATGCATTTTTGGAGGATGTATGAAAATACTTAGCATAATAAAAGCGATACTTTCAGGTCTTGTTTGGGGCCTAGGACAAGTATTTAACAAACAATTCTTAAAAGGGTTATTCTTTTTTGTTTTCTTTATCGGCTTTTTAAGTGTTGAGTTTTTTACAGGAAAATACACAGAAGAAATTGATCCATACGATAAAATTCAAGGGAATGCATATGGAGAGTCTTGGGTAAGACAACGTTTCTTTGAAGGTTTATCTGAAGAAAACTTTAATAACCCGGGTTCTGTACAATATGTTTATGATTATATTGATGAACTTGGAGGCGCTGAATTTTTAACAGAAGATTTATTAATAAAATTCATCGCACAAGATTTAAAAGAAAATAATCAAAACGGTTATATGAACTTAGGTTCTAAAACATTACTTGAAGAGCAGCCAGATGATACTAATAAAATTCACATAATTAGAAAAGAAGTACTATTATGGGATGATGTAAATAATGTTTACTATGAAGAAAAAGATGTAACTGTCGATGGCGTAAACAAAAAAGAATACTATCAGCGAGAAAATCACTTAACTGAAGGCTACGTTTTAGATGAATCTGGCAACCCAGTGACTCTATCAGCCGAACAAGTTACAGAATTTGTACGTTTTGAAAAAACAGGGGATGTATATTTTAGACAAAATAACTACTTTGTTGGTGTTAAACGTGGAAATGTAACGACAATCAATCAGTATTTAAGATTAAGTGATGGAGCAATCGTAAGTACCTCAGGTACATATCAACCACGTCCACAAGTCGTGGGACCGATTTATCGTATACCTACGGCGCCAGATGCGACTACATATAATTTATACGAATACTTTGAACCTGAATTACCATATTTAGGAACATATCTACAATATAATGACACACCACTTACAAAAGCATTTAAAAATGCGATGAACATTACTTATAACGGTTTAGCAAATAGTTATACAAATACCGATTATACATTCTTTATATTAAGAGTATATTTTGAACTGCATCCAGAAATTAAAGAAGTATTTGAATCTGGATTTAATCATTTCTTCTATGATAAAGCAGGTTTATTTGTTCGTGGATATTGGGCAGTATTTACGTTAGGTGAAACAAGAAAAGTAGAATACAAACTTTATTCAACATTATCAGATGCCTTACTATATAAAGCAGGTGAAGGTGGTAAACAAGCTAACTTGTTACCAAGTGTGCCATTACAAGGACACATCTCAACACAGTTATTATTAGAGGGTCTAATTGGGGTTATTTTATCGTTATTCTTCTTACTGTTTATGATTTGGAGCATTAGAGATGCTTATCGAGTAAGTGAAGCGAAACGAATGAAAGAAAAAGTTGAAGGGGATAGTACATACTTTAAATCTGTTTGGGAAAATGGATTCGAATATATCGTCCTTTCACCTGCATTATTTGTATTAGCATTTATTTCAATCATGCCGATTGTTTTTGGCTTTGTAATTGCCTTTACGAACATTTCCGGTAACGAGTCAATGATGGACACGTTTAACTGGGTCGGTTTAGAAAACTTTTTTGCGATCTTTAATTTCTCAGGAAGTTTAGGCGCTTCTTATGGTGTTGCCTTCTGGAGAGTATTAGGATGGACCATTGTATGGGCAATATTCTCAACGTTTACTGTTTTCTTTGGTGGCTTCATACAAGCACTAATTATTAATAACGAAAATGTTATCTTTAGAAAACTATGGCGAACAATATTAATTTTACCTTGGGCAATTCCAGCATTATTATCACAAATGGTATTCGCGGTTATGTTCAATGAACATGGTTTTGTAAACCAAGTATTAATTGATGTTGGTGTTTATGAGTTCTTCCAAAATCTAGGTATTTTAGGAGTAGACTATGAAAGTTTATCTGGCCTTAGAAAAATATTTTATTTAGGACCTGAAAATATACAATGGTTTAGAAACTCATTCAATCCAAACTTTGTTCGTGCAACGTTAATTGTCGTTAACATTTGGTTAGGATTCCCATACTTTATGGCACTTATGACAAGTGTTATGACGGCAATCGATAAAACATTATACGAAGCGGCAGATATTGATGGTGCGACAAGATGGCAAAAAATTAAGTCGATTACCATACCACTGGTTATGTATTCAACCGCACCAATATTAATTATGACATTCTCAGGAAACTTCAATAACTTCGGGGTCATCTACTTTATTACAGGTGGTGGACCAAATGAAGGGCATTTCTATCGAGGATTTGCGGGAGATACAGATATCTTAATTTCGTGGATGTATAAATTAACCGTTGATGAAGCGATTTACAATATGGCCTCTGTATTTTCAGTGCTAATATTCTTGTTTGTTGGTTCAGTTACTGCATGGAACTTGTCAAGAACCAGAGCATTCCAGGAGGACTAAGACATGAAACTATTTATTGGAATCCTTATATTTTTAATTATTTGGTATGTGCTTGTACAGCAATCAATGGTTTATGAATATGCTAAGAAAAAAGGCTATGAAGGTAAACGTATACGTTTTATTGGTTTAATTCCTGTATTTGGGCTATTATATTACAGAAAAAAAGAAAGTCTTGTAAAAGTAACAGACTATGAATTAAAAGATGTATTCAACAATGAGAAAACGATTGAAAGAGTAGTTTTATATTTCTTTGGTACGATTGCATTTATACTATTATTCACAATGATTGCAGTCTTTGGCTATCTATCGATTAAAAACAACGCATTAAGAACAATTGTTGTTACTTTCTTAGTAATTCTAGCATTCTTACTTAATCAAGGACTTGTCGTTGATTACGCAGCTAAGAAAGGCTATGAAGGTACTCGAGTTGAGCTGATTGCCTCAATACCTATATATGGCGCAATATACTTTAAGAAAAAACAAAGTATTAGAAACACATCAAAACTTGCAATTAAAGAAGTATTTAAACCATCAAGAATTTTTGAAAAAATATTTGTTTATGGCGAATTAACGATTGTTGCAACCGTTGTATTAATACCAATTATTTATATCTTTGGTATGGCGTTTTCAAACATTCAAAGTGATGTACCTAACCAGTTGTGGCCTGAGACACCAACACTCGGTGCATTTAAATATTTATTCGATGAAACAAAATTTACAACATGGTATAGCAATACATTATCAATTGCAGTTATTAACATGCTTATAGGAACTGTTATAATTACAGGGGCTGCATACGTATTTGCAAGATTTAGCTTTAAAGGTAAAAAAGCCGGTTTACTTTCATTATTAGTTCTACAAGCTTTCCCATCATTTATGGGGTTAATCGCAATGTATGTTTTATTTTGGAAGTTCGGTTTACTTGGTAGACCTTGGGCATTAAGTATTTTATACATTGGCGGTAGTATTCCAGGAAACCTTTGGTTGATTAAGGGCTTCTTATCGCAAATTCCTAAGGACTTAGACGAATCCGCAATGATCGATGGTGCAAATAAACTTCAAATATTCTTTAGAATTATTTTACCGTTGTCAATTCCGATTTTAACATTTGTTGCTGTATCAATGTTCATGGGACCTTGGATGGACTATATGCTACCAGGTTACTTACTTAATATTCCAAAAACTGGTGCAGAACCAGGTTATGATATTACACAACAATGGACACTTGCTGTTGGTTTATTTAAGTTCATTAATGACCCAACATATCGACACTATTCAGCGTTTGCTTCAGGTGCGTTATTGGTGGGGCTACCAATTACTGTATTATATGTTGTTTTCCAAAAATACATCATCGAAGGTGTTATGGCTGGTGCAACAAAAGGTTAATAATATTTTCGGGTGCTTCGGCACCCTTTTATCTTTTCAAATGCTAAGCATAAGAGTTATTGTCATTTTATAAATCATTGATACATGATATAATATTTTTGAATATTATTATTAGTAAATAATAAATAAAGGATGCAAACAATGGAAGATATTGGATACGGATTAGCAAACGGAAAAATTATATTAATGGGTGAACACTCAGTTGTCTATGGAAAACCAGCGATTGCTCTCCCTTTTGATAAAGTTCAAATTGAATCACGCATCTATAAAAGTGAAGGCCCAATTACCATTGATTGTCTTTACTATAAAGGTGCATTAGAAGAAGCTAGTGATGTAATCGAAGGTATTCGTCAGCTCATACAGTTTGTTTTAACATACTTAAATCAACCAGTAAATGGTTTACATATAAAAATTGATTCGAATTTACCTGCTCAACGTGGGCTAGGTTCTTCAGCTGCTGTTTCGGTAGCTGTTGTAAGATCAATTTTTGATGCGTTTAAAGTACCGCTTAGTGATGAATTGCTTCATTATTTTGTTGGTATCGCAGAGCAAATTCACCACACCAATCCAAGTGGATTAGATGCGACAACAATCTCATCAAATCGTGCAATTTTCTTTCAAAAAGAAAAAGGTAAATCCCCGATTCCAATGCAAATGGATGCGATACTAGTTGTTGCAGATACAGGTAGAGTTGGTCAGACAAAACAAGCAGTAGACGAAGTCCGTCAATTATGGAGTGACAATCCAACAATTGTTAACCCTATCTTAGATCGTTTAGGTGCATTAACAGAGGAAGTACGTGGATTTTTAAAAAACAACGAGGTGATTCGCTTGGGACTGGCAATGACGGAAGCACATACGTTACTCAAAAAAATTAATGTAAGTGATGAAGGTTTAGAATTTTTAGTTGAAACTGCATTAAAAAATGGTGCGCTAGGTGCGAAACTAACAGGTGGTGGAAAAGGCGGCTGTATGATTGCCTTAACGAAATCTAAAGAAGAAGCGATTCATATTTCAAAAGCATTATTAAATGCTGGCGCGCATCATACATGGTTTTACGATTTAGGAGAAATTATTGATGAAGGCAATCGCTAGAGCGTATGCGAATTTCGCATTAATTAAATATTGGGGAAAAAAAGATGAATTGTTAAAGTTACCTGTACAAAGTAGTCTTTCTTTTACTGTTGATGAGTTTTATACCGACATGACTGTAACGTTTAAAGATAATTTAAAAAAAGATGTACTCTACATTGATGAATTATTAATTACGGATAAGAAGTATACTCGAATTCATAACTTTATGAATATTGTTAGACAACGTTACAAAATTGATAAATATGCGATTATTGAATCATCTTCAAATGTTCATATCGGTGCAGGTCTAGCTTCATCAGCATCTTCATTTGCTGCATTAGCGTATGCGGTCAATCTGGCTTTAAATTTAAAACTATCAAAAAAAGAACTATCGATTCTTGCACGTCTAGGTTCAGGAAGCGCTTCACGTTCAATTCATGGTGGATTTTCACTATGGAAAGCAGGCACAGATGAAACAAGTTATGCAACAAGCCTAAAAATTGACTGGCCTGAGTTTCGAATGATTGCTGTAATTGTTAATGATAATGAGAAAAAAATCGGAAGTTCAGAAGCTATGAAAGCATCACTAAACTCACCATTTTATGATGCCTATGTTAAGCAATCAAAAAACGATTTGAAAGCTATGCAAAATGCATTGAAAGAAAAAGATATTTATAAAGTTGGCGATATTGCCGAACGAAATGCATTACTCATGCATTCAACGTTATTACCACTTGATTTATGGTATTTTTTACCGGACACCATTAAAATCATGAACGAAGTAAAAAAACTTCGAGAAAATAATATTCCAGTGTATTTTACGATGGATGCAGGTCCAAACGTAAAACTTATTACAACTCAAGAATATTTAAACGCGATAACATCGCATTTTAAAGAGTATCCACTCATTGTATTGAAAGAAGGGAAAGCCGTGTATGGAAAACGTATTAGTTAGAGTACCGGGAAAACTTTATATAGCAGGTGAATATGCGATTCTAACAAAAGCACGAAGTGCGATTTTAGTTGCTGTTGATCGATATCTTGAACTAGACATCCAAACATCAAGCGAAGGCGTATTTGAAAGTGATAAAGGTTTTTTAGTATTTGATTTAGACCTACACTTTGTAGGTGATGATTTATCGCTTGTAAAACAAGCGATTATATATGGCTATAAATTTATTGACTATCACAAAGTAGAAAGAAAACTTGTAAGTATTAAAGCCTTAAGCGAATTAGATCATAAAGACGGAAGAAAATACGGACTAGGTTCAAGTGCCGCTATTATGGCAGGTATACTTAAAGGTTTAATTTTAATTCATGGTCTAGAAATAGATAATTTAGAACTGTTTAAACTCGTATCACTTGCTCAAAAAGAAATAAGTGCATCATCCAGTGGTGGTGATATCGCATCCATCATAAATGGTGGTTATATATTTTATCAAAGATACGATGTTGAGTGGTTTTTAAATACGGATTTAAGTATACAATCGATTTATGAACCGTGGCCAAAACTAAAAATAGAGCCTATCAAAGTTGATTTACACCAACTCATCGTAGGATGGACAGGGGTTAGTCAAAGTAGCGAAACGTTTATCGAACAGTTCAACACGTTTACAGCGAATAATCCGTTATATACATTACTATACGCAAATAAGTCGTATATGTACATCCGTAAACTAAAAGAAGCGTTAATGAAACGCGACACTAAAAATATTTATAAATATATAGTTAAAGTTCAAAACTTATTAGAAAAACTCACGAAGAAAACAGGCATTCCAATCGTTTCAAAAGCGTTTGTTGATATGATTAAAATTGGAAAAAAATATAAAACGCCAATTAAAGTTTCTGGTGCTGGTTTCGGTGATTGTGGCATTGGTATATTACCTTTAAATAAAACAAGTACAAAAACACTTATTCAAAATGAGTGGAATGAAATCGGTATTACACCAATTGAACTTAAAGTATCTAAAGGAGGCATACATGCAATCAAAAAGGAAAGATGAGCATATTGCTGAAGCTTTAAATCAAGAAGTAAAAATGAATGATTTTGATAACATTTCATTTATGCACCATGCATTACCAAAATACGATTTAAAAGATATCTCGCTTAAAACTATGTATTTAAACAGTGAGTTTAACTATCCATTTTATATTAACGCAATGACTGGGGGCAGTAAAAAAGCGAAAGAAATTAATCGAAAGTTATCAAAACTTGCAAATGAGTTTGGGCTTATGATGGTACTTGGCTCACAGAGTATCGCGATAAAAGATGGAAGTTATGCCGATACATTTAGTGTTGCTAGACAAGAAAATCCAAATGGGTATATCGTTGCTAATTTAAGTGCAAATGCCACCGTTAGTGAGGCCAAAAAAGCAATCCAAATGATAGATGCTAATGCATTATCTATCCATATAAATAGTGTTCAAGAACTTATCATGGTTGAAGGAGATATTGAATTTAAGCATTGGAAAGAAAACATTAGAGAAATTGTTCAAAATATCGATGTTCCAGTGATTGTTAAAGAAGTTGGCTTTGGATTAAGTAGTGTAACCATTAATGAACTCAAAGATATTGGCGTTAAGTATTTTGACGTCTCTGGAAAAGGTGGTACAAATTTTGCTTCAATTGAAAATCAGAGAGGCGGTAATTTGCCGTTTTTAGAAGATTGGGGCATATCGACAGTAAATGCACTTATTGATAATAAAAACGTGACAGACGCCGAAGTTTTCGCCTCAGGTGGCATAAGACATGCATTAGATGTTGTTAAAGCATTAGTGTTGGGAGCTAAGGCTGTTGGATTGTCCAAATTTTTCTTAGAACTAAGCGAATATTCATATGATTTAGCAAAGGTAGAACTCGAATTATTTATTCAAAACATTAAAAAAATAATGGTTTTACTTTCAGTAGATACAACTCAAAAATTGAGAGAAGTACCTTACATCATTAAAAAATAATAAAAGGGTTTTTGGAAACCAAACATCGTTTCCAAAAACCCTTTATTTGTTTCGATTGATTCTGTTGTGTAAGGCCATATGACCTTTTTGAATACCATCAGTTGTAAGTGCATAAAGTGCTGCAAAGTTTTGTGCGAGTCCAACAGATGCACTTATACGCATAAGATCAAGTGCACTAGGATTTCCCAAAATCTTATGTGCTAAGCGAGCTTTACTTAATATATTCATTTGTTTACCAACACTACCTATTGGTGCTGGAATTGTAAGGTGACCCACCAAGTGGTCATCCAATATTTTCCAAGTGGACAAAGGTTTATACCCATCCATTGATGCATAGCTGTGACAAGCTGCCTCGATAGCTCTTGTGTCATTTCCTGTTGCCAAGAAAAGTCCATGAATACCATTCATTATGCCTTTGTTGTGGGTTGCAGCACGGTATATATCAAGACTTGCAAAAGTGCTTGCTTTTTCAATGCGTTTGGCTGTTTCAAGGGTTCCTTTTAAATTGCTAACAGGTATTTTGCACGTTGCGGTAACTAAAGACTCGGTTGCTAGATTTGTTAAAATTGCCATTAAAACATCTAATTCTAACGTCTCTCTTAAGTAATTAGCAACACTTTCTAAAATTGTATTAATGATGTTTGCTCCAAAAGCTTCCATTGTTTGAATATATACATATAATACATGATATGCTACGCCGTTGTTATCCGTGTGTGTAACTAAACTAAAATCTTTAAGTCCACCTCCACGTTCATAAATACTTTGGTGTGCATTTTTTGCGACATCAAAAATAGCGGATTTATGTAGAGTTAGTTTGCTTTTGAGTAAATCAACATCAAAAACGTCGTTAAAGAAAATTTGACCAATCATTAAACGATTATGTACATGTGTTGAAAAACCATAAAGAGCTGTTAACTTTGCAGCGTGATTTAAGGCAGCAACAACTGAAGGTTCTTCAGTAACAATTGGTATATGATATAGTTTTTCGTCGACTTTAAAGTTTAAGACAACACCCATTGGGAGTTCGAAAGTTGACACAACATTTTCGCTTAGTAAATTAGCATCGTTAATTTCAAGCGTATGATTTAGTTTTTCATCGAAAAGGTCTAATTCCTTTAAATACTCGATACGTTCTTTAACAGTTTTTTCATAAAATTTTTTTGACATGATAGGATCCTTTCATAAATCACAAGTTGATGTTGTATTAAAATACAACCCTTTGTGATATAATTTTAACATAAAAGTAACGAAGGAGTTTTAAAATGAAAATTGGAATCGATAAAATTGGTTTTTTTGCGCCTAATCTTTATGTTGATTTAAAAGATTTAGCAGAAGCAAGAGGTATTGATCCAAACAAGTTTTTAATTGGTTTAGGTCAAAGTGAAATGGCAATCTGCCCTGAAACACAAGATAGTGTATCCCTAGCTGCTAATGCAGCTTATAACATTTTAACTGAAGAAGACATTAATGATATTGATTTATTGATTTTCGCAACCGAGTCTGGTGTTGATTTATCGAAATCAGGCGCAAGCTTTATACACGGATTATTAAACTTAAAATCAAATGTTCGCTCAATTGAAATGAAACATGCATGCTATTCAGCAACATTTGCTGTTCAAACAGCAAAAGCGCACATCGCATTAAATCCTACAAAAAAAGCTTTAGTACTTGCATCCGATCTTGCGATATATGGTTTAAATAATAGTGCGGAACCAACTCAAGGTGCAGGTGCTATCGCATTACTTATTTCTAAAAACCCAAAGCTTGTTGAAATTGAAGATGATAGTGCTTTTTTAACAACGGATGTCTTAGATTTTTGGAAACCGATTTATAGTGATGTAGCACTTGTTGATGGTCATTTTTCGAATCAAAAATATCAAGAATCATTTATTGAAGTTTATCAAGCATATTTAGAAAAAACAAATCGAACCATCAATGACTTTAAAGCGATATGTTTACATACACCATATTCAAAAATTGGCTATAAGACATTGAAAATGATTACAAATGAAGATGCACATCCTGAACTATTCAATAATTATCAACTTGCAACAACTCTTAACAGACGTGTTGGCAATATTTATACAGGAGCACTCTATTTAAGCTTACTATCCTTATTAGAACGGGCAAACTTAAAATATGGTGACCGCATAGGTTTATATAGTTATGGTTCTGGTGCTGTTGCGGAATTTTTTAGTGTAATAGTCTCAAAAGATTATGAGAAACATTTAAATAAAGATAAAAATGATCACATGTTAAACAATCGTATGAAACTATCGATAAAAGAGTATGAAGAACTTCTTTTGAAAAAGATAGATGGAACGGATATTACGTTCAATCAAATGGATAAAAAAGATAATGCATATTTTTATTTTAAAGGTATTTCTAACCACCAACGATTATATGCGAAAAAACATAATTTTGAATAAAAAATGGCTATGAAAGCGCATCAAAACCCGTTATTTTAAGGAAAACGGGTTTTATTTTTGTTCAAATTATGTGTTCATATGCTATAATTAGTAAGGACATTTACAAAAAAGAAAAATAGGAGTGATTGGTATGCAAAAAAAATTAGAAGTGTATTTCTCATTTAGAAGGAGAATCAACGCATATAGATATATTGAATGGCTACTAGAATGGGATCAAGCAACCATAGCTCCAAAAGCAAGTGCTAAATATCGTAGCGAACAAATTGAAGTTCTGAGTGAAGAACTACATAAAATCACCTCAGACCCAAAGTATATTAAGGTCGTCGACGAACTTTATGAAAATCTTGAGACGATTGAAGATACAGATTTAAAAAGGGAAATTAAAATTGCGTACAGAAAAAGCCAAGTAGTTAAAAAAGTACCTAAGAAAGAGTATATTCATTATCAAGTTATATTGGCTCAAAGTACAGCTATTTGGGCAGAGGCGAAAGAAAAAGATGACTTTAGCATCTTCGCCCCTATATTAGATGAAATTGTACAATACAATCGAAAGTTTGTTAAATACTTACAAACGGAGGAACTTAAAGGTTATAGCGTTTTATTAGATATATACGAAGAAGGTGCAACCGTTCAAAAATATGATGAATTTTTTGACACGATTAAGGAAGAGTTAATTCCTTTTGTCGCACAAGTAACGAAAAAGAACAAATTTAAATTTAACAAAAAACTAACAAAAAATGTATATCCGCGCCATGAACAAAAACAATTTTCGAAATATTTAACTGAAGTTTTTGGATACGATTTAAGTCGTGGATATTTAGGGGAATCTCTTCATCCGTTCACATCTGGTGTTATCTCAGATGATGTACGTATAACAACAGAATATGAAGAAAATAACTTTACGGCAAATATATTTTCAACTATTCATGAAATGGGGCATGCAATATACGATCAACAACATGATCCAAAATATAACGGAACATTATTACAAGGTGGTTCAAGTTATGGTATTCATGAGTCACAATCAAGAATGTATGAAAATATGATTGGTCGATCCTTTTCATTTTGGCAATTACATTATCCAAAACTTATGGAATTATTCCCGAAGCAACTAAAAGGTATTGATGTTGTTGAATTTTATAAGTTTATTAATCAAGCAAAACGTTCTTTAAGAAGAACCGATGCGGATGAGTTAACGTATTCACTTCATATACTTGTAAGATATGAAATTGAAAAAATGTTATTTGAAGGGTCTTTGAAGGTACGAGATATTCCAAAAAAATGGCGCCAACTTATGCAAATGTATGTTGGTAAACGTCCATTAAAAGATGCTGATGGTGCACTCCAAGACATTCATTGGGCAAATGGATTGTTTGGATATTTTCCAACTTATGCATTAGGTAGCGCATATGCAGCTCAAATATATCATGCGATGAATGAAGAAATAAATGTTGATAGTGCTATTGAGAATAATAATATTCGTTTAATTAATGCATGGTTAAAAGAAAACATCCACCAATATGGTAATAGTAAAACACCGGAGGAACTTATTCTAAACGCAACAAAAGAACCATTTAATGTTCATTATTACATTGATTACTTAAAACGAAAATTCGGTGATTAATATGCTATCCCTTAAAGAACTGTACCAGATTGGTCATGGACCGTCTAGTTCCCATACGATGGGACCTGCAAAGGCTGCAGAAATTATAAAAAATAAATATAAAGACATTGGACACATTACGGTGAAGTTATATAACTCACTTGCCTTAACCGGACAAGGACATTTAACACACGATGCAATCAAACATGTACTAAATCCACATCCAGTGGATTTTTTGTCGGAAATTAATCAAGTCAAACATCCAAATAATATGTTGTTTAGTATTTACGATAAAGAAGGAAATTTGATGAATACTGAGGAAGTTCAAAGTATTGGTGGCGGTCGTATTTTATTTATTGGTGACGAATCAAATTTATACGAGCCGTATAGTGAACGTAGTTTTGATGAAATTAAAATGTATTGTAAAGAACACAAACTAAGTTTATACGATTATGTTGTTCAAAAAGAAGGAAAAGAAATTGTTGATTTTCTCTATACAATTTGGGAGGCAATGAAAAAAGCAGTCGAACGTGGCCTTAAGACTCAAGGCGTTCTACCAGGACCACTTAAAGTCAAACGTAAAGCCCCTATGCTCTATAAACATCAAGACGTAAAAGAAGACGTGTTTACAAGAAAATCAAGACTAATAACAAGTTATGCATATGCTGTAAGTGAAGAAAACGCAAGTGGCGGAATTATTGTTACAGCACCGACATGTGGTGCATGCGGTGTATTACCTGCTGTTTTATATGATGCTTACATGAATGATAAGATTCATGAAGAAATAATAATTGAAGGCCTAGCTGTAGCGGGCATTGTTGGAAACCTAATCAAACATAACGCGTCAATTTCAGGAGCAGTTGCTGGATGTCAAGCAGAAGTTGGAAGTGCTTGTACAATGGCCGCGGCAGCTTACGCATTTATTAAAAATGCAGATATCGATACAATTGAACATGCAGCTGAAATCGCGATGGAACACCATTTAGGATTAACGTGTGATCCGGTAAATGGCTATGTTCAAATACCATGTATTGAACGTAACGCGGTTGCTGCGCTTCGGGCAATAGATGCGAAAAGACTAGCATTAATTGTAGGCTCATCAAACATTATTTCTCTAGATACAGTTATTGAAACAATGTATCATACGGGTTTAGATATGAATGTTAGCTATAAAGAAACGTCTTTAGGTGGTTTGGCTAAGTTTTATAAAGGTGAAAAAGATGCTAACTGTTGGTAGTAAAATTACAGGTCGTGCCATTGATTTGGATATTGATGGAAAAGGTGTTGTTAAATATGAAGAATATGTTCTTTTCGTTAACAACTTATTAAAAGACGAACTTGCTGAAATAAAAATTGAAAAGATTAAGAAAAATATTGCTTTTGGTCGTGCAACAAAAATTATTGAAAAATCTAAGGATCGTAAAGACGAAAACTATGCACTTGGAAGTCTTGATTTATATCACCTAAAAGACGACGCCCAACTAGTATGGCAAAAACAGGTTACTAAGGTTAATCTAGAAAAGATACTTAAGAAGTCTGTTGATGTTTGTGATACAATTACTGACAGCAACTTTTATCACTATCGTAATAAAGCCGTATTTCATGTATTAAAAGAATCAACAATTAAGTTGGGGTTGTTTAAGGAACAACCTATTGAACTAATTGAAGTAAATGATTTTATTTTAGTTAGTGACCTTGTTAATCAACTCATTAATAAAATAAATTCAAGTCGTATTGAAAACTCTCAGAGTTTGAAACATGTTGTCTTTAGAGTAAATGATAAAAATAACGTTTTAGTTACCCTAGTCAGTGATAAGAAGATATTTAAAGGTTTACATGAACTGATAGAAATTTTACAAGCTTTTAAGGAAGTCGTTGGTATCACAGTTAATATTAAAAAAGTTCCATCTGTAATTATTTCAGATGAATCGTATTTAATATATGGCAAAAATGAACTTACTGAAACGCTTGGTAATCAAATGTATTATATGAGCGATCAAACTTTTTTCCAAGTGAATCGTGGTGTAGCGAAACTTGCTTATGACAAAATCAAAGAATATGTCAATAAAGATGACATTGTCATCGATTGTTATAGTGGTGTAGGTAGTATCGGTTTTTACATCAAAGATAAAGTGAAAAAAGTACTTATGGTAGAAATACAAAAAGCGAATGTTGAATATGCTAAGAAAATTAAAGAAAAATTTAATATTCGAAATGTTAAAATTATTCATGGAGATGTTTTACTAGAAAAAGATAAAATTAAAGATGCAAACACAATTATCCTAGATCCACCAAAAAGTGGATTAAGTGGTAACTTTGTTACACATCTATTGAAAGAAGAGTTTTCAAAAATTATATATATGTCCTGTGACTTAAAGACATTAACACGGGATTTAAGATTACTCGATAATCTATATGATATTATTCGTGTGTATCCTGTCCGTATGTTCCCACAAACAACAAGTATCGAAACGTTGGTAATTTTGAATAAACGATAAAAAAAAGGCCTTATTAGGCCTTTTATCTTACAAATGGATTGTGTTTTTTCTCATGCCCTATCGATGTTTCTCTACCATGACCTGGATAACATATTAATTGATCATCAAGTTCATTAAACATGCGCTTGATGCTAAAATATAAAGTTCTCATATCACTAAATGGGATATCTGTTCTACCTACCGTTTGATAAAATAAAGTATCACCTGTAAAAGCAAAGGTATCGGTATATAAGATAGTACCACCGTTTGAGTGACCAGGTGTTTCCATGATATTAAATGTTTTACCACCAAACATAATTTTATCGTTTTCATCAACATATTGATCAATAGGTGCTTCATAACCCCAGCGGTTATATTCACCTTCAGTCAACCAAACTTTGTCTTTAGTTGGCGCACAGGCAATTAAATTAGGATATTGATTTTTTAACATTTTTAGACCACCCCAATGGTCAAAATGACCATGAGTAAGGTATACAAATTTAGGTGTTAGTTTATTTTTCTCTAAATATTCAATTAGGACTTTCTCTGGAAAACCAGGATCAATAATTAATGCTTCTTGGTCTTTTGATACAATATAGCAGTTACTTTGGATTGGACCAAGTACAAATCTTTTAATTTCCATACAATTATCACCACTATTAAGTATATCATAATTTATTTTATAGTCGTTCACAGATGATTTTAAATATCGTTCATTGTATGAACGCTTTAACTATGTTAAAATACCTTTAAAGAAAGTAGGGATTCGAATGATAGAGACATTACTAATTATCGTTATTATCTTAATATGTATCGCGATAGCGTTTATGGTTTATTTAGCATTTTTCAAAAAATCAAAAGTGCAAACAGACATTGACAGTTTGCTCATACAAAAGTATCTTGAAGATGGTCGTCTAAAAACTGTTGAGGATTTAAATAAAAGTGTTTCTAATCAAAAAGATGAACTTTATGCTTTTAAGAGTTTGATAAGTGAAAACATTGCAAAGTTTGAAAAAAGCAACCAAGAAACAATCGTAAACTTTTTAAAAGAAACAGAAAAAAAGATTACAGAGCTTCAACATAATTTCGATATAAAATCTGAAAAAGTTACAACAAATAATCAAAAACAAGTATCTGAATTGTTAGAAAAAACAACGAAAGAAATTAACGAACTTAAAACAAAATTACTTAAGGAAATTAATGATTCAAATACTCAAAATAATGAACGTTTAAACAATCATAATGTAACTGTGCAAAACCGTATTCAAACACAAATGGATGAACTGAAAGACCAAGTAAAAAAATCACTTGAACAAGGTTTTGAAAAAAACGAAAAGAAAATGCATGAGTTTATTGAAAAAATGGCATTGCTTGAGACATCCAATAAACAAATGGAAAGCCTTCAAAACGAAATTAATCGCTTCAATCGTATTTTAGCTGATCAAAAATCTCGTGGTAACTTTGGTGAAGGAATTTTAGAACAAATCTTTGAAAACATCTTTGGTGAAGATAAAGAGAAAATGTTTTATGACAAACAAGTTAACTTATCAAAAACATATGGTGCGAAAGAAATCGTAACGTCAAAAGGAAAAGTAGAACCTATCGTAGATTTTGTTTATTACATACAAACAGAAACAGATCGCCTGCCACTGTCTATTGATGCGAAATTCCCATATACAAACTATATAAAATTACTCGACGATAGTTTATCAACAAGTGAACTTACTGAATATGCTAAAACATTTAAAACAAACGTTAAAGAACGTATTCGTGAAGTTAGCAAATACATTATCGATGGTGTTACAGCACCCTATGCAATTATGTTTATTCCGGCTGAAGCGGTATTTATGGATATTTATAAACGCTTTCCTGGCTTGGTTGAAGATGCCCGTAAATTACGTGTGGTACTTGCATCTCCATCATTAATAATTACAATCATTCAAATGATCCAGGTCGTCTTAAAGGATTACAAAAAACGTTCCAATGCAGAAAGCATCTTAAAACTTATTGATGATATTAGTGATGATTTTAAACGGTTTGTTGCTCGCTTTGATGCCCATAAGAACAGAATTATTCAACTCAATAAAAGTGTTGAGGATTTAGATATTACACATGGTAAGATTATTAAAAAGTTAGAGGATGTTAAAAACGTTACCGATATTCAAAAACAATTGAATGAGCAAGAAAACAATAATGAAGAGTAAAAAAAATATCGAGGGAAATTCTCCCTCGATTTTTTATTAATGCTTTTTGATTGGATAAATATTTGTTACAGGAACTGTAAACATAAAGCCAATAACATTTTTTTCTGAGTGTGTTAACACTTCACGAACTTTAGATACAATTTCATCAATGTCTTGATGGTCAGGAATAACAGTAAAAATTGTTTTACTTGAACCGACATCTTTTGTTTGATTGCTTTTGATAACTCCTTCAAGCAACATATTTAGGCCTTCACTTTTTAGAACCGCTTTTGCCATCCCTTCGCTTTCCAAAATCGTAGCCCCACGTACTTTTAACTCAACGAGCGTTTTTAGTACTTGATCTAAATAACTTAAATCGTTAAGCACTATGAATAAAGCATGCATATATTTTCCTCCTATAGATCATCAACTGATGATAATTCTTCAAGGCGATCTAAGCCGTTAATTTCACCTGCCTTAGAAATTGCAATCTTAGCGAAGATTGGCCCTGTTGTTTCATAGACTAAGATACTCAACATGATAATTGTTGAGATGAGTGGATAGAAGTTAGGCATTTGACGCATCACAATTACAAGTAATCCTAGTGATACACCGCCTTGTGGTAGAAGGGCAAACCCTATATACTTTTGAACGGTTGGTTCCATATTGCGTTTTTTCGCACCAACATAAGCCCCAAAGTATTTACCAAATCCACGGGCTAAAATATAAACTAATGCAAGAATTGATACAAGGAAACTTGTTTTTAAAATACCTAAGTCTAAACTTGCCCCAGCAATTGTAAAGAAAATTACGAAGAATGGTGATGTGAAGTTATTTACAGATGCAAACGTATCATCTGGTTTTTTAATTAAGTTAGCAACCATTGCACCAACCATCATGTTTGTTAGAAGTGTTGAAAAACTTAAATCATATTTTGATAATAAATTATTAAATACTAAGACTAAACTCATTGTTAGTAAGATTGCTGTAACCGATACAATTTGATAATCGCTCATAGACTTCTTTATTTTCTTTGTAACAAATACAAGTATATAACCTATTATACCACCAAGTAATATTGAACCGAACACTTCAGCGAACGGTTTTGCAAACATTAAGAAGACATTGGATGTTTCACCAGATGTTAACATTTTTGCAATTGAAATTAAAAAACCAAAAATTACAATACCATGAATATCATCCATTGCTACAACTGGTAAAATTGTTTTAGTTACTGGACCATATGCGCGATACTGACGCATGACCATTAATGTTGCAGCTGGTGCTGTTGCTGCACTCATTGAAGCAAAAATTAAGCCAATAGCGATATTGTTTCTACTAAATGGTTCATAACCATTCATAATTGGTGCAGGTTTTGGAATAAAGAATAAAGTTAAGAAGACAAGAACTACAGCGAACAATACTTCGTGGTTTGTAATGCTTGTAACATTCTTACCGTATGAGAGTAGTCTCTTTAAGTTGAACTCCGAACCAATTGAAAACGCGATAAATGATAACGCAATTTCACTAATAAATTTTAAACTATCTTGGTCTTGGGCTGTAATAACGCCTTCAAACCCTTTGAATATTAGACCAACGGATGGTCCTAAAAAAAGCCCGAATACTAAATATCCAGACACACTTGGTAGTTTATACTTTTCAGCAACTTTACCACCGATGAATCCGACCACTAAAATAATGGCCACTTTTAGAATTAACAACTCCATACAAAAACCCTTTCCATAGTATTTTTTAACCTTCACACGCTTAATAACTCCTATGAGGTTAGCTGACGGGTTAAGGATATTAAGTGTCCTTTCAAGTTTCCTTGATTCACCCCAGAAATTGGTTCCCCCACTCTCGACGATTCGGAGTGTTAAATTCTATATATATCTTAGCACAAACAAATAAATTAGCAAGTTTGAAAACACGCTTTTAAGGCCTATTTATAAAGAAAAACGCTCTTATTTATAATTTTTATTATATCGTTTGACTATTATTTAAATAATACATAAAATATAAGCGAACAATGGAAAGGAAATGTGCTATGTACGTCATTGAAAGAAAAATGAAAGTTGAAAAAGCGCATAGCGATAGTGTTGTAGAGCGCCTATCAAAACCTTCAATCATAACAAAGTTTAAAGGCTTTGAAAAAATTGATATTTTTGTAAACAAAAAACATAGTGATTACGATGAAATAACGGTCATGACATATTTTCAAACGAAGAAAGATTTCTATCGTTGGGAAGGCAGTCCGGAGCATATTGCTATGC
The DNA here is from genome assembly GCA_012838065.1 of Acholeplasma sp. Lineage (GTDB taxonomy): Bacteria > Bacillota_I > Bacilli_A > Acholeplasmatales > Acholeplasmataceae > DUPY01. The sequence goes on from DUPY01000045.1 coordinate 75,093, forward strand.
ATAAAGATAAAGCAAATGATCATAACAAAAAGCCTGAAGGCGTCATCGAAGTTACGCGTTCAAGCTTAGAGCATATTTTAACTAAATCTTATGATGGACAGTAGAGGAAAAAAGACATTCAAAGGTAGTTACAAGCGACTACTTTTGATTGTTGTTTTTATCATGCTTGTCATTTTATCACTTAGGATTGGAGCTAGTACACAAGTTACTTTTTCTAATCTTTTTAAAGGTGATAAAGACGCTTGGTTTATTTTTGTACAAAGTAGAATACCACGTACAATTGCAATTATTTTAACGTCATCGGCATTAAGTGTTGCTGGGTTAATTATGCAAACGATTAACCGGAATAAGTTTATTTCACCACAAACTGCAGGTACGACAGATGCAGCTGCACTTGGGATACTGATTGCATTTTTGCTAGTACGAACTCAAACAAAAGGTATACAGTTTGTTTTTGCGTTTGCCTTTTCGTTAGCGTTTACAGGATTATTTATTTACATCATTCAAAAAATTAAGTTTAAAAATATTGTATATGTGCCGCTCATTGGTTTGATGTATGGTTCATTAATCGCATCATTTACGACAGTAGTTGCTCAATCGTTTGGTCTACAACAAATACTTGGAACTTTAAATTTGGGTTCATTTACAGGTGTTACATTATCAAACTTTAAACTTATATTTTGGGTGATACCACCATTAATCATATCGATTATTTATGCAATGAAATTTAGTATTGTTGCATTAGGTGAAGATTTAGCGAAAAACTTAGGTGTTCGCTATGAGCGTGTGATGATTATTGGATTAATTGTTGTATCACTTATTTCAGCATCAACATTTATTGTCGTTGGACCACTACCATTTATTGGATTAATTATTCCAAACATCGTAAGCTTATTTTATGGAGATAATTTTAAGAAAAACATCATCGATATGGCGTTGTTCGGTTCAATCTTTGTCATGGTAAACGATATTATCTCTAGAATACTTATACCAAATGGAGAAGTAGCTATCAGTTTTACAATGGGTATAACAGGTGCTGTTATCTTCCTATATTTAATTTTTAGGAGGGTAAAACATGCGTAAGAATAATCAAAAGATATTCATTTTATTTGGTATTTTAAGTGTTGTAGCTGTTATCGGCTACTTAACCGTATGGATGATTTCTAAACAAAGTTTGATTAGAGAGATGTATAGTGATCCTTCGTTAAGAGATGTTCTATTTACAATTATTGGCGATATTGCTAAAGAACGCCTTGTTAAAGTGTTGGCAATTGTCGTAGCGGCAGTATTGGTTGCTCATACATCGCTTGTCTTTCAAACAATGACAAATAATCGAATACTTACACCAAGTATTTTAGGATTTGATGCCATTTATGCAATTACACAAACACTCATTATTTTCTTACTTGGAAGTATCTCGTTACTTATTCAAAATCCGTTTATTAATTTCTTTATAAATACCGTAATCATGGTTTTAATTGTTATGATGATGTATGCGTTAGTATTGAGAAAGAATAAAAACAACATTGTATTGTTACTTTTGGTAGGGATGATTATTACATCTTTAGCAAGAAGTATTGTGAACTTTTTACAAGTTTTAATGGATCCAAATGAGTATCAATCGGTTCAAGCGTTAACAAGTGTATCAATTGTTAACATTGATACGAAGTTGGTTTTATGGGTATTGCCAGTAATGATTGTAATGGTCGGTTATTTTATATCACGTAGCCGTATATATGATGTCATTCAATTAGGCGAAACGTCTGCCATCAATTTAGGGGTTTCTTACCAAAAGGAAACAAGATTGGATTTAATTATGATTGCAATTTCGATTGCAATTTCAACAGCACTTGTAGGACCTTTAAGTTTCTTAGGACTCATTGTAGTAAACAGTGCACGCGAATTATTAAAAACATATAAGCATTTACCGTTATTTATTTTATCGAGTCTAATAGCTATTGTATTTTTAGTCTTTGGGCAAGTAATTATCGAACTTACTGGATATCAAACGACGGTTGTTACACTTATTAGTTTTGCTGGTGGAATTTATATGATTTATTTAATTCTAAAGGAGAACAAACTATGATTGAAATTAAAAATATATCGCAGTCATATGGCGAGCATCAAGTACTAAAACAAGTTAATCTAACGATTCAAGAAAGCCAAATTACCGCACTTATTGGTGCAAACGGTGCGGGAAAATCGACATTACTTGGTGTTATTTCTAGATTATTAGAACCAAGTGAAGGTCAAGTGTTTTTAGATAATGTTGATATTAAGACGATGAAAACAGATGATATAGCAAAGCAAATTTCAGTCTTAAGACAATCGAATAACATTAGTATAAAAATAACAGTTAAAGAACTTGTTACGTTTGGTCGTTATCCACACAGTAAAGGCAAACTAAAAAAACACGACTTAGAGAAAATTGATGAAGCTATAACATATATGCGACTAAAAGATATTGAAAATAAATATATTGATGAACTCTCGGGTGGACAAAGACAACGTGCTTATATCGCAATGATTTTAGCTCAAGATACGAAATATATATTTTTAGATGAGCCATTGAATAACTTAGACATGCGTTATGCAGTTGAAATGATGACGATTTTAGAAAACCTTGTCAAAGATTTTAATAAAACCATTGTCGTTGTTATGCATGACATTAACTTTGCTGCAGCTTTTGCAAATTACATCATTGCTATGAAAGATGGTACTATTTTATACGAAGGAACAAGCGATGAAATGATGGACAAAGCAAAACTAGATCACGTTTTTGACCATGATTTTTGTATTGCAGGCGTTAATGGTAAAAAGTATTGTGTATATCATAGAGATGCAATCATCGAAGAAACAACAAATACAGGAGGATTACAATGAGAAAATTTCCATTAATTATCGTAACGATACTATCGGTATTAGTACTTGTTGCCTGTGGCAACAGCGCGCCTAATAAACGAGATGGCGAAAAAGTTACAATTACACAAACAGTATCGCTTTCTAGTGGTACGCAAAATGGTGAAACGACATATAAACGTTCTGAAATTACAACGGAGTTTACTAAAAATCCAAAACGTATTGCCGTTTATGCATTAGGTGTATTGGATATTTTTGATTTTATTGGTCTTGATGTATTAGGCATTGAAAAATTAGCATTGCCTTTCGCATCCGTACCAGAAAGATTAAATCAATATACAAAAGCACCACATGTTAATGGTGGAACTTTATTTGAAGTTGATCATGAGACACTTCAACTTTTTAGACCTGACTTAATCATCTTAGATGGACGTAGTGCTAACCTTTATGAAGATTTAAAACAAAAATATGCATATGCAGATATTTTAGATGCAACTTCGACAACATACTCTGTTGAGACACATAAAGCGATTGTCAATAATTTAAGTAAGTTATTTGATAATGGTGGAGATTCAATGAAAGAAGAAATGGCATCAATTGAAACAGAAATTAACGCAATCAAAGGAGTCACAAAAGATTATAAAGCGTTGTTTATTATGTCTAATGGATTTAATCAATCTAAAATCGTTATTTCGGTTTCTGGAGCTGATGGACGTTACGGTACACTTCACAATGACTTTGGTTTTTTAGAAGCAGCACCTGGCGGAAAAATAAGTGGTGGCGATAGTCATGGACTTCCGGTTACACTAGAAAACTTGACGGAAATTAATCCGGATGTTATCTTTATTATGGACAGAGCAGCAGTTGTTGCTGATGTATCAAGCAGTTTAACGGAATTAAAAAATGAGCCGATATTTAAATCATTAAACGCTGTAAAAAACAACTATGTTTTTGATTTGGATAGTGTTTCTTGGTACACCGTATCAGGTGGCTTTAATTCAACACGTCAAATGATTAACGACATTAAAGCATTCGTTCAACTTGTAACGAACAAATGAAACAACACATCAAGTTTAAATTGTTTGGCTATTTATTGACAAACGCGTCTAAACTTGGTAAAATAAATTGATTATTTAGGAGGGGTTCTTTATGTGGGCTGACATCTTAGCTTCAATATCAGGAATATTATTAATTTTGGTCGTTTTAATCCAACAATCAGAAGATGATATTCAAGATGCATTTAGTGGCGCGAAATCAGAATTATTTAAAAATAGAAAAGAACAAACTTTAGACATTGTCTTAAGAAACGCAACAACAATTTTATCGATTTTATTTATTGGTTTCGTTATCGTATCATACGTTATTCACAACTAAAAGGCGTCTAGGCGTCTTTTTTTCTCTATCGAGGTAAGCTATGCAAAGATATATCTTAGAAAACAAAGAATTGTCTCGTGAAGACAAACATCATATTCAAAAAGTCATGCGCATGAAAACAGGTGATCGCGTGATTATTTGTCATGGGGGCATATGTCACTTAGTTTCACTCAATATTGATAAAGATGTAACATACGATATAATTGAAACGTATGAAAATGAAAAGAAGTACTCATTAACATTATTTCAAGGTCTTCCAAAGGCAAGTAAAATAGAAACAACAATTAAATACGCATCAATGTTTGGTGTAGATGAAATTGTTATTACGCAAATGGATAGAAGTGAAAATAAGTATGACTATGTTGTAAATAAAAAAGACCGCTTCAAAACAATCGCAAAAGAGGCAAGTGAATTAGCACATAGATTCACATCACCGAATATCGAATTTATAAAATCGATTAAATACATGAATGACGATTTTGATATGATTATATTGGCAGACGAAGAAGCATTGGGTATAAATATTTTTGACCTTGAATTTAACTTAGCTAGCGGACAAAAAATCGCGATTGTGATAGGCCCAGAAGGCGGCATTAGCGATTTGGAAAGAAGTTATTTAAAAGACAAGGGAGCGAAAATAATTACCCTAGGAAAATATATCTTAGCATCAGAGATTGCAGTTCTACCAATTTTGAGTTATTTTTTAACAAAATGACATTTTTTTAGTTGAAAAAGTGTGAAAAATATCAATTTTTTTTGACAATCCTATGTAAATCATATATAATGATAAAGGTTAATCACTTTATGTGCGGAAGGAGGGCAGCCATGCCTAAAACAGTCGTTCGCGAAAAAGAGTCAATTGAAGATGCTTTACGCCGTTTCAAACGCGATGTTTCTAAATCTGGAACCCTTGCGGAAGCGCGCAAACGTGAATATTATGTAAAGCCAAGCGTAGATCGTAAAATGCGTCAACGTGCAGCTCGTTCTAAAAAACGTTAAAGTTATCAATGAAAATTGCACCTTAGGGTGCTTTTTTGTCGCTTAATAGGGTGTTAGTATATAGTAAATTGCCAGATTTTATTATATAATAATAAGATAGGGAGATGAGATATTGTATTTAGATGCAAAAATAAATCATAGCGATGTACTATCTCGTATTGTTGGCATTCAAGATCGCAACCTTAATGTCTTCAAACAATATCTAGATATTCGTATATCTATTCATGAAGAGAAAATATATACTGACGCGCCTGTTGAGATGAAACCTCTTTTGGAGCATATTTTTTCATGTTTAATTGACTTAGCTGAAAATGAAGTCAATATTAACGAACGAGATATGATGTACATCATTAATTCAGCACAAAAGGGAAAAACGGACCATATACTCTCACTTTATAAAAATCAAAAAAGAATCTTAGTTACTGATCAAGGAAAATCTGTTTATCCAAAAACTTTAAATCAAAGTTATTATGTTCAAGCAATGGCGAATCACGATTTAACGTTTGGTGTCGGTCCTGCAGGAACTGGTAAAACATATTTAGCTGTCGCCCATGCGGTGAATCAGTTAAAGCAAAATAAAGTCAAAAAATTGATTTTAACACGACCAGCAGTAGAAGCGGGTGAAACGCTCGGGTTTTTACCTGGAGATTTAAAAGAGAAAGTTGATCCCTATTTAATTCCACTTTATGATGCCCTATATGAAATGCTTGGAAAAGCGCAAACGGATTTGATGCTTGAAAAGGGGATTATTGAAATTGCCCCTCTTGCTTATATGCGTGGGCGTACACTCGAAAACGCATTTGTTATATTGGATGAAGCGCAGAATACAACAAAAGCACAAATGAAAATGTTTTTAACACGTTTAGGTTTTTCTTCACAAATGGTTATTACGGGAGACCCTTCTCAAGTTGACTTGCCAAAAGGTCAAATATCGGGATTAAAGGTAGCGTTAGAACTTTTAGAAGACATGAACGATATAAAAATCGTCTATTTTGACAAAATCGATGTTATCAGACATCCATTAGTACAAAGAATACTAGAAAGGTACGAAAATGAAGGTTAATTATTTTAATAGAACAAAAATTAAAACCGAAGAAATTAAAAAAACACTTAACCATGTGTTTTCATTTATTGATGATGATAAATCAATGAACATTGTCTTTGTATCAAACAAAAAAATACACGAAATGAATCTTTATTTTCGTAACATAGATAGACCAACAGATGTTTTGAGTTTTGAAGAAGATGATATCGAGTCGTTAGGCGATATATTTATCTCACTTGAAAAAGCGCAAGAACAATCAGTTGCTTATGGTCACTCATTTTTAAGAGAGGTAGCCTTTTTAGCAGTTCATGGCTATCTTCATTTAAAAGGTTATGATCACATGACTAAAGAAGAAGAACAAATAATGATTGATAAACAAGAAGAAATTTTAAAGAAAGCAGGTTTGGAAAGAAAATGAAAATGAATTATCAAGAAGCTTTAAAAGCAATGAAAAAAGCCTATACTCCATACTCACACTTTAATGTTGGATGTGCACTTGAATTAAAAGATGGCACAATTATCCACGGCGCAAACGTAGAAAACGCATCTTATGGATTATCCAATTGTGCAGAACGCAGTGCTTTATTTTCACTCATAAGTCAGGGCTATGATCCAAAAGACATCGTATCGGTGACAATTATCGCTAACGATAGTCAACCTGTATCTCCATGTGGTGCTTGCCGCCAAGTTATGCATGAGCTTGTTCCAAAGGACGCAAAAATTTATTTAACTAACTTAAAAGAAGAAGTTAAAGAAACAAGTGTTGAAGAACTATTGCCATACGGATTTGTTTTAAAATGATGAAAACTCGCTCAGGATTTATTGCCATTGTTGGTCGTCCTAATGTGGGGAAATCAACATTACTTAACCAACTCATTGGTGAAAAAGTAGCAATTACGAGCGACAAACCACAAACAACACGTCATAGAATTTCGGGTATTTACACAAAAGATGATACGCAAATTGTTTTTGTAGATACTCCAGGTATGCATAAAGCGAAAGATTTATTAAATAAACGAATGGATCGAACAGCAGTGCAAACATTAAGAGACGTTGATGGTGTTATTTTTATGGTGGACCGTATGCGTGGTGCCAGTGAGACACACATTATAAAATATTTTGAATCGATTCATGTTCCAGTATTTTTAGTTATCAATAAAATTGATGCACTTAAAAACAAATCAGAAATCGATGAAATTATTATGAGTTATTTAAATGTTTATGACTTTAAAGCATACATTCCTATTTCTGCTAAAGAACAAACACATATACCGAAGTTATTAGAAGAAATCGATAAGATTCTCGTTGAAGGACCATTTTATTATCCAATCGATGCTAAAAGTGACCAAAGTCAAGAAACGATGATGGCTGAACTTATTCGTGAAAAAATTTTATATCACACAGAAGAAGAAGTTCCACATGCTGTCTTTGTACAAATCGAATCACTAAAATACAATAAAAAATTAAAAACACTTGATGCAACAGCAATTATTATTGTTGAACGCACAACACAAAAACTTATTTTAATTGGTAAAAATGGTGAAAAAATTAAAAAAATTGGTATGGAAGCACGAAAAGATATCAATCGCACATTAGACTTAAAAGTTCATTTAGAATTATGGGTTAAAGTGAAAAAAGATTGGCGGAATAAAGAAAGTGACCTTAAACTTTTCGGTCTTGGGGATGATGTTTAGTGGAAGGTATCGTATATAAAGTTCAAAGTTATTTAGAAAGTTCTAAATTACTATTTACATATACACCAAAAGGGAAAATAACATTGATTGCCAAAGGCGCTCAAAAATTAAACAGTAACGACCGTATATTGGGTCAATATTTAAATCATATTAGTTTTGAAGAAATGCCCGGCAAGGAAATGTATACATTAAAATCTGCAAAGTTAATTCATGATTTTGCACACATAAAAAATGATTTTGAAGACACAAAAAAGTGTGCTTCCATGTTAGAAATCATTGATAAGGCAATTAAAGCAGATGAAAATCACGAGCTCATTTTCACAATGTTAACTCGTGGGTTAAATAGCAAAAATTTAGAATATAGTCGACTATCATTTGCGTTAAAAGTACTTGATATTATTGGCTATGGTATTAATTTAGAAGCAGATGGAAGAAAAATCAAAGGCTTGTCGTTATCGGAATCACGCTTAATTTATTTGAACGAGGACCTTAGCTATGATTTATCACTTGAACAAACCATCCATTTGTTAAAACTTCAAAAAATGCCTTTTGAAGATTTAGAATCTTTAAATTTAGAAACAAAAAGCATTCATACATTCATTAAAAAATATTATGAATATCATTTAAACATACAATTAAAAACATTCGTATGAGAAGGAGAATCACATGACAACATTAGAAAACATTGTACAATACGCGAAAGCCCAAGGCTTTGTGTTCCAAGGTAGTGAATTATACGGGGGACTTGCAAACACTTGGGACTACGGTCCACTTGGTGCTTTATTAAAACAAAACATTAAAAAAGCTTGGATTGACCGTTTTCAACGTCAATCTCCATATAATGTTTTATTAGATTCTTCAATTTTATTAAATACTGAAGTTTGGAAAGCAAGTGGACATTTAGGTGGTTTTAGTGATCCTTTAACCGAATGTCGTAGTTGTAATATGCGTTTCCGTGCAGATAAGTTAATTGAAGAACATGATAAAACAACTTCACCAGATGGTTGGTCAAACGAAAAAATGTATCAATACTTAATTGATCATGAAGTTGCTTGTCCAAACTGCGGGAAAAAAGATTTTTTACCAATTCGTTCGTTTAACATGATGTTCCAGACACATCAAGGCGTTGTTTTAGATACAGCAAGTAAAATTTACTTAAGACCTGAAACGGCTCAAGGTATTTTTATTCAATTTAAAAATATTCAAAGAACAACAAGAAGAAAAGTACCATTTGGCGTTTGTCAAGTTGGTAAATCGTTTAGAAATGAAATTACGCCAGGTAACTTTATTTTTAGAACACGCGAATTTGAACAAATGGAGTTAGAATTCTTCTGTAAACCTGGAACTGAAATTGAATGGTTTAAATATTGGAAACAAGCATGTATGCAATTCTTGCTTGACCTTGGCGTTAATAAACAAGATTTAAAATTTGACGATCATAAACCAGAAGCATTAAGTCACTATTCAAATGCAACTACCGATATTCAATACAACTTCCCTTGGGGATTTGATGAACTTTGGGGCATTGCATCGCGCACAGATTTCGACTTAAATGCCCACCAAACACACTCTGGTGAAAACTTAACGTATTTGGATCCAGATACAAACGAAAGATACTTACCATACGTTGTTGAACCATCGGTAGGTGTTGAACGATTATTTTTAATGTTTTTAAGTAATGGTTTGACAGAAGAAACTTTAGAAAATGGCGATATACGTCAAATTTTAAAAATTCATCCAGCACTTGCACCATACAAAGCAGCAATCTTACCATTATTCCGTAAAGAACATAAAGATTTAGCTGAAAAGATCTATGCAGATCTTTCAAAACATTTTGATGTTGTTTATGATGAAACACAAAACATTGGTAAAAGATATCGACGTCAAGACGCAATTGGTACGTATTTATGTATTACTGTAGATCATGATAGCGAAGCGACACAAACAGTTACTGTTAGAAATCGTGATACGATGGAACAAGAACGTATTGCAATTACAGATCTTAGAGCATATATCGAAAAAACGATTGAATTTTAAATTAAAGAAAAGGGGTGGCAATTTTGATAGACAAAGATATTATCGAACGTATTAATAACGAAACAGATATTTTAGCTTTAGCTTCAGAATTTGTCACACTTACAAAAAAAGGTAAAAACTATTTTGGCTTAAGTCCATTTGTTGAAGAAAAAACACCAAGTTTTTCGGTATCACCTGAAAAAAACATTGCCATGTGTATGTCAAGTAAAAAAGGTGGTAGACCAATTAACTTCTATCGACAAATAAAAAACATTTCTTTTGAAGAAGCTGCTATCGAACTTGGTCGAAGACTCGGCATTGATATGGGCAAAAGCACAGTTAAAAGAGATCTGCATATTCACGACTATGAAATGTTGGAAGTAGTGATGAATTTTTACCATTCAAATTTATTATTCAGCAAAGATGGTAAAAAAGCACTCGAGTATTTAAACCAACGAGAAATAACGGATGCTACCATCAAACACTTTAAATTAGGCTTCGCATCAAAAAATAGCGACCAAGTCTATCAAATGTTATCAGACCAAGGTTATGATGTTAAAGATATGGAGCGATTAGGTGTTGTTAAAACACGTGAAGATGGCACCTGTTATGATTTGTTTAGTAATCGATTAATGTTTCCAATAACAAATAAAGATGGACGTTGTGTCGGATTTAGTGGTCGTACACTTGAGAAGAACGAACAAGTCAAATATATGAATAGTCCAGAAACAACAGTCTTTAAAAAAGGTGAAACATTGTATCATTACTTTGAAGGTTTGAATGACATAAGAAAAGCAAATCATGTCGTTTTGTATGAAGGCTTCTTTGATGTCATTAGTTCTTATCAAACGGGTATTAAAGCTGGTGTTGCAACAATGGGGACAGCACTAACAAAAGCACAAGCAGAACTTATAAAAAAGGTTTCAAATAGTGTGATTGTTGCTTATGATGGTGATAAACCGGGTTTAAAAGCAATCGATGCAGCGATTCCGATTTTAGAAGCTGAAAAACTTAATATTGAAGTTTTAAAAATACCTGAAGGACTTGATCCAGACGATTTTATTAAATCTTATGGACCTGAAGCATATGAACGTCTTTTCGGTGAATCAACCGTTGATGCTTACATGTTTAGATATCAATATTATAAAATGGGCAAAGATTTTAACAATGCAAATGATATTAAAGCATTTAAAGATAGCGTTATGCGTATGCTAAGATATGCAGACAATGTCATTAGAGAAAAATATTATGCAATTCTTGCGAGAGATTTAAATGTTGACATCAATGCGGTAAGACAACCAAAAGAAGTTCAAACGGTTACTCAGTTTAAGAAAAAAGAACCAAAAGAATCAAAAACATTTATTATTGATAAGTATGAACGAGCAGAACGCGAACTCATTCTTACAATGTTAGAAAGTAAAGACAATGCACAAATAATTGATAGTAAATTAAGTCCAACAGATTTTGCGCATGTTAACAATAACATCATTCGTACGAAGGTAATGGATTATTACCGTAAATATGGTGAAATGGACACTGAACGATTTTCTGCAACACTTGATACAGAATATCGAGATTATTTTATTGAAACATATTTAAAAAACAAATTTTATCAAAAGAAATTAACACTTCTTAATAATGAAGGCATTGATACAAATGTTAAAATATTACAATCGGCTTCTTATGCAAGAAGAGAGAAATTTTTAAAACAAAAATTAGCTGAGCTTGAAAACAATATAGATAAAGATACGGCTGAATACTTACGCTATGCAGTTGAGTTAGCTGAGCTCAAAAAGAAAAAAATAAGTGATGGGGGTAAATAATGGTTACAAAAATTGTACAAGAACTAACAAAAAAAGCAGGTAAAGAAAAAGTTCTTACAGAAAAAGTGATTCAAGATGTCATACCTGTTGACGATGAACAATACGTTGAAGTACTCGAACTACTTGAAAAAAAAGGTATTAATGTTGTTGATGAACTTGAACTCGATGGTGAAGATGATGCACTTGAAGTTGACGCTGATGATCTTGATACAGCAGATTTAGAAGTTGATTTGGATTTAGCTGATGAACCAGATGATTTATCACTTTCTGGACTTGAAGTTGAAGAAGAAGAATTATTAAACATTGAATCTATCGCGTCAACGATTAAAATCGATGACCCTGTAAGAATGTACTTAAAAGAAATTGGACAAATCCCCTTGATTAATCAAGAAGACGAATTGAAATATGCTTCCACAGTTTCGGCTGGACGATTTGCAAAAGAACAATTAGATGACTATGAAAACGGTGATTTAGAATTATCTGAAGATGATGTAAAAGAACTTAAAAAAATCGTTGAGGATGCACAAATTGCTAAAACAAAACTTGTTGAAGCAAACTACCGTTTAGTTGTATCAATTGCTAAACGCTACACAGGGCGTGGCTTACTATTCTTAGACTTAATTCAAGAAGGTAACATGGGCTTAATGCGTGCGGTTGATAAATTTGATTACGAAAAAGGTTTCAAATTCTCTACATATGCTACTTGGTGGATTCGTCAAGCAATTACACGTGCAGTAGCCGACCAAGCAAGAACAATTCGTATTCCAGTTCACATGGTTGAAACAATTAATAAAATGATTCGTATCCAACGTCAATTAGTCCAAGAGTTAGGACGTGAACCATCGGCTGAAGAAATTGGTCAAAAAATGGGCATTAGTGCTGAGAAAGTACAAACGATCCAACGCATTTCAAAAGAACCAATTTCATTAGAGGCTCATGTAGGTGAAGAAGAAGATTCATCATTAGGTGATTTTATTAGTGATACAAACACACTAACACCACATGAATACATGATGCAAGAAATGGTCAAAAAAACATTAGATGAAGTTTTAGAAACTTTAACTGACCGCGAAGAAAAAGTCTTAAGACTACGTTACGGACTATTTGATGGTAAGAACCATACACTAGAAGAAGTTGGCCGTGAATTTGGCGTGACAAGAGAACGTATTCGTCAAATCGAAGCCAAAGCGCTAAGAAAATTAAAAAATCCAGCTCGACAAAACAAACTTCGCGAATTCTATTATGGCAAGAAATA
>DUPY01000003.1 GCA_012838065.1 Acholeplasma sp.
ACATAGATATAAAAATGGATTGGATGATTTTATAGAACTACAATCGAAAGTATTTAATTATCGCTTTCTTAATTTAGAAGATGCATTTTTATGTTATAAGGAAGAGATATCTAAAAGTAATTTAGACCATACGTTAAAAGATTTAGCGCTAAAATCACTTAATCAAATACCTTACGAACAAACACTTTGTCACTTTGATTTTCATTTTGAAAATATTATGTATGATGGCAGTTACCATATTATCGATTGGGTCAATGCTAAGTTAGGTAACAAAGTCATGGATATTGCAAGAACGTATATCATTTTAGTGCAATATGCTAAAATATTAAGTGACAGATACTTAAATAAAATAACCCAAAAGTTAAATATCAATGTTCAGGATGTATATAATGCAATTCCACTTATGGCCGCTTTACGCCTCCATGAAATGGACTCCAAAGCATTTAATAACGACTTACAACAAATGATTTATGATTATAGTAAAAAAGCGGAATGAATATGAAATGAACCCCAAAAAGTAGACACTAAAAAAGTGCCTACTTTTTTAATTTAATTCTTCTTGTATTATAGAATTTAATCCATTGATGGACAATTTTAATATATTCTGTTAAAGATTTGATATCTCTATTATAGAGTGTTTCTTTCTTTAGTAGGGAGCGGAAACTCTCAATAACTGCGTTATCAAGTGGTGTTTCTTTTCTGGACATAGAAATTAGATTACCATTTGATTCGCACACTACTCGATATTTATATGAAAAATAAGCTATACCCTGATCTGAATAAAGAATTATACTCTTCGGATCTTTTTTTGTCTTTTTTTGGAGCTTTTAATAATGTATCAATGACGAACTTATTATCGTTATGATAGCTGATTTGATGAACAATTACTTTTTGGCCTTTTAGATCTAGTATGCTACTTAAAAATGCACGCTTGTTGCCATAAATCAAGTATGTGACATCAGTAACCCATCCTGCTTGATTAAATTTGCGTTTTAGAAAATCAGGTTTAACATACTTCTCCATGCGCTCTTTGATGTAATTTCTTTGCTGATTCTTAATGTATTCGGCTTGTATGCCATATTTGTTCATGATTCTTAAAACACGTTTATGGTTATAGATCGCTCTATATTCATCTTTAATATATTTTGTTATCCTACGATAACCATATGTTTTAAAACTGTGATTGAATATTTTTCTTATTAACTTGTAATCCCCATAATCTTTATCTTTAACAAAATGATATTTATAATATGTTTTTGGACTGATTTGAAGGACTTCACGCATCAATCCGATACGATGGACTCCTCGGTATTTGTTGATGAAGTTTATTTTTTCTTTTGTCCTTTTTTGCCCAAGAAGTCCTGGTATTTTTTTAGGATTTCATAACGCTCCTTATAATCAATGCCTTTATCTGTTGGTCTACCTCTTTGCGCTACATCAAGCGACCGGTCTCGTTTTAAGATTCTCATCCATGATTCAATGGTTTTATCTGATATGTCATATTTTTTACCGAGTTCTCTATAGCTTGCTTTCGCTTGTTTCTCATTTATGATTTTAAGTTTATAATCCAAATCTTATTTCTTAAATTTTTGATCTATTTTTGCCGTAAAAAAACACCTCCATACTTTGATTATAGAGGTGTTTGATATAAACATTTATTTTAAAAGATTGGTAATACCTTTTTTTATTGTCTACTAAATAGGGTTCAGTCTATTTTCATTCCACCTATTTTTTTACATTGGCATAGTTTCTTTATCTTTCTTTATTTCAACGACAGCCGCCTCGGTTGTCATTAATAACGCACTAATTGAAGCAGCGTTTAGTATGGCGTTGCGTGTAACTTTTGTTGGGTCAATAATGCCTTCTTTAAACATATCAACAAATGTACCATTTTTCGCGTTAAACCCATTACCGTTTTTTTCAGTTAATTGTCGTTCAACAATTTCTTTGCCATCGAATCCTGCATTTTCAGCAATTTGATATGCTGGTTCAAGTAAAGATTCTAAGACAATATTCATCCCTTTTTGTACATCTTGATTATCTGATTTCAGTTGATTTTTTAAAGCGCGATAAGCATCAATTAATGCTGCGCCGCCACCTAATACGATGCCTTCCTCAACAGCGGCTTTGGTAGCGTTTAAAGCATCCTCGATACGTAATTTCTTTTCTTCAAGTTCGCTTTCAGTCATCGCACCAACTTTAATTAATGCGATACCATTTGTAAGTTTTGCAAGGCGTTTGCTGAAACGATTTTTATCGTAGTCAGATTTTGCATTATCGATTTGAGCTTGAATTTCTTCAATACGTTTTTCTAAGTGTTCTTTCTTGCCAGCTCCACCGATAATTGTAGTTGTATCTTTTGTAATTGTAACTTTCTTAGCTTCACCTAAGTCAGTAATTGTAATATCTTTTAAATTCATATTAAGTGATTCGGTGTAGTATGTAGCTCCTGTTAAGATGGCAATATCATTTAAGATGTCTTTTTGATTATCGCCAAATTCTGGAGCATTAACAGCAACAACATTAAATGTGCCGCGAATCTTGTTTACAACAAGTGTTGATGTCACATCGTTGTGGATGTCGCTTGCGATAATAAGAAGTGGTTTATTACTCTTAATAATGGACTCCAAAATAGGTAATAAATCATTAATGTTGTTAATTTTTTGATCCGTTACTAGAATTAATGCATTCTCTAAAGTTGCTTCCATAGTTTCACGGTTTGTAACCATATAAGGTGAAACATAACCTTTATCAAATTGCATACCTTCAACAACTTCGAGTTCTGTATCAAAACCGTTAGATTCGTCTACAGAGATAACCCCGTTTTTGCCAACTTTATCCATAGCTTCTGCAATAATACGACCTATTTCAGGACTACCGGAGGATACGGTTGCAACATTAGCAATTTGATCTTGTGTTTCTAAACGAACAGATTTATCTAACAAATAATCGCTAACTGCTTTAGCGGCAGTTTCGATACCTTCACGCATGAGTATAGGGTTGGTGCCTTTATCAATATAACGAATACCGCTATTGATCATTTTACCTGCTAATACAGAAGCGGTTGTTGTACCGTCCCCTGCATTTTCATTTGTTTTATTAGCAACCTCATACACGAGTTTAGCACCCATGTTTTCGTATTTATCTTCTAATTCGATTTCTCGAGCGATGGTTACACCATCGTTTGTAATAAGAGGAGAACCATAGCCCTTGTCTAGTGCTACATTTCGTCCTTTTGGACCTAAAGTGATTTTAACTGTGTTTACCAAAGTGTTGACGCCTTCTAAAATTGAGTTTCTAGCGTCTTTACTGTATCTGATATCTTTAGCCATAAATCAATCACTCCTTTTACTTAATAACAGCTAAAATATCTTTCTCGTTTATAACTAAATATTCTTCATCTTCGTATTTGAAGTTTGTTGTTGAGTATTTTTTAAATATAACCTTATCGTTTTCTTTTACGGAGACAGGTTTCAGTTTACCATCAACAACAATTCCTTCACCTACGGCAACCACAATTGCATAATCGGGTTCTTCTTGACCTGTGGTTAAAATAATACCTGATGAAGTTTTTTCTTCTTTTTTGACTTTCTTTAAAATGACATTATCATTTAATGGTTTTAACATTTTTTTACTCCCTCCTTTTTTATTAGCACTCATTACAATTGAGTGCCAGCATTTATATTATAGTCAAATAAAAAAAGTTTGTCAACATCTTATAGTCAAAAAAATAATCGTATTTCAGTTATAATGTTCAGGCGAATTTTATAAATCTCTATATATAGAGTGATATAATAAAAAAATTAGAGCTGTAATCATGATTCGTAAAATCTTAAAAGATATAAGATTGAACAAAAGCATTACACATCAAGATATGGCAAAAGAACTTTTTGTTACAGTTGATACAATTAAATCTTGGGAAAAAGTATATTAACCCCAACTATTGACGAACTTAGACTTATTTCACAAATTTACAATGTTTCCTACGACTACTTGTTGGTTTTGTCACTTGAAACACCAAGGAAAGTTGGCGCACATAAACAAAAATCGTTTTTTAAATACGGTTATTATATTTCATTAGCTTTGATATCCGGTCTTTTTATCACTTTAGGTGTATCTATAAATCCGTTAAGTGTTTACGCACTTACATATTTTATGATTGTATCAACGATTATTTTTATAAGTGTTCGATATAATAAATACTTTATATTGTTAATTGTGTTTTATTGATATCCACTTTTAGATCAAACACTGTTAATACATTTTACAAATAAGTATTTTGACAAATTAAACAATCGCTCCATGATTTTAATTCAAAGTTTATTAGCCTATACCGCATATGTTTTTCTTATTTTAGCATTAGTATACTTAACAACGAAATTTTTAAAACAGGAAGTAAAGGTTATGCACCATGTTTATCTACTAGGTTTAATTGTTTATTTGAAAGTGTTAACAGTTCTTGAAAAAATGATTAAAATTGTAGTTTTTATTCAAGAATCAACGGGGGCAATTAGTGTTATGAAAACACAATGCTATAGGATATATTTATGTTTTATTGCGATTGTTATAACTGTATTTTTAGCTATTCAGCCGCTTGCCAAAAAACATTAAACGAAAATTTTTAGCACTCTACTATTGACAGTGCCAAAAATAGTGATATAATATAGGTGTAAAGGAAAGGAGTGGTAAAGATGCTAGATCTTTTTAGAAGAGATAGAGACTTGTTCGAGGATTTCTTCAAAGAGTTTGACCGTCCAAAATCCAAAGTAATGAAAACCGACATTAAAGAAACGGACAATGCGTATACCTTCCTAATTGATTTACCAGGTTTCAAAAAAGAAGATATAAAGGTAAGCGTTGAACGTGGCTATTTAGTCGTATCAGCAAGTTCAAGTAGCGAAATTGAGGATAAAAAAGACAATTATATTCGTCGTGAAAGAAGTTATGGTTCAATGACTCGTAGTTATTATGTCGGTGATGTAAGCCTTGATGAATTAAAAGGTAAATACGACAACGGAATTCTCGAAATTGAAGTCCCAAAAGATTCGACAAATACAACATCCACAAAATATTTAGACATTAAATAGTAAAAATGCGACTTAACAATTTTTAGTTAAGTCGCATTTTTTCTACGCTTGTAATAATCTTTTGATTTTATTCACCATGTAGATGTTTGGCTCAAAATATTGGATTAAAAAGTTTAACATTATTTCTGCAGATTCTTTATTGAACTCATAGCCTTTTCGCA
>DUPY01000046.1 GCA_012838065.1 Acholeplasma sp.
AATGTCATGCCAAAACTTATTTATTATAACGAATTAGAACTTGAAGAAGAGCGACGATTAATGTTTGTTGGTATGACGCGAGCAAAATCGATTTTAATTGTAACGACACTTAAGGCATCTATTTTTATAAAAGAAGCCAAGTTAAAACCACTAAACAAGCGTCTTATTATGTTATAATAAGGAGTGGACAAAGGATAGGTGTTATTTATGGATATAAAACAAAGAATCGATGAATTAAAGCGAATCATTAATGAAGCGAATCATGATTATCATACACTTGATAATCCTAAAATATCAGACTATGAATATGACCGCTTATTAAGCGAATTAAATAAACTAGAAGAACAATATCCTGAATATAAAACAAGCGATTCACCAACGAATAAAATTGGTGGTGCTGTATTGGATGCGTTTGAAAAAGTTCAACATGAATATAAAATGATGTCTTTATCCAACGTCTTTAATGAAGAGGAACTTCGCTCATTTTATGAACGTATTGAAAAAGAAGTTACTGGTTTTTCTGTCATTAGTGAATTAAAGATTGATGGATTAGCTGTAAACATAAAGTATGTTGATGGCGTTTTTGTTCAAGCATCTACACGTGGTGATGGCATTACTGGCGAAAACATTACAGAAAATGTGCGTACGATTAAATCATTACCACTTGTATTAAGTGAAAAGGTAAGTATTACGGTACGTGGTGAAATCTTTATGCCACATAGAAGCTTTAACAAATTAAATGAAAAACGATTAGAAAATGATGAACCATTGTTTGCAAATCCAAGAAATGCTGCAGCTGGAACAATTCGTCAATTAGACTCTAAAATTGTAAGTAGCCGTGGCCTGGATTTATTTGTTTATACACTGGTTGAACCGGATCAAAAGATTACAAGCCAAGAAGAAGCTTTAAAATATTTACAACACTTAGGTTTTAAAGTAAATCCACATTATAAAACGCATCAGACAATAACATCGTTAATTGAGCAAATTAAAATATATGATGGTATGCGACGAACATTGCCATACGACATTGATGGTGTTGTTATTAAAGTAAATGAGTTTAAATACCATGACCGCATAGGTGAAACTGTGAAGTTTCCAAAATGGGCAACGGCCTATAAATTCGAAGCTGAAAAACAAGAAACCGAACTGATTGACATTACTTTCCAAATTGGTAGAACAGGTGTAGTAACACCGGTTGCTGAATTAAAACCTGTGTTCGTATCGGGCAGTACAATTTCAAGAGCGACGCTACATAACGAGGATTACATAAAAGAAAAAGATATTCGTATTAAAGATTTTGTTTGGATACACAAAGCGGGTGAAATTATACCTGAAGTTTTAAACGTAAACTTAGATAAACGTACCAATCAAAAACCATTTAAAATGATTGAAACATGTCCTGTTTGTGGTGAAAAACTTATACGAAAAGAAGGCGAAGCTGATCATTTTTGTGTAAATTTGGATTGCCCGGGTAGAAATATTAATCAAATGGTGCATTTTGCTAGCCGTGGCGCAATGGATATTGAAGGCCTTGGTGAAAAGGTTATTTATACACTGCATGAATTTGGTTTTTTAAATCAAATTTCAGATATATATAACTTACACAAAAACCAAGATGAATTGATGACTATTCCTGGTTTTGGTGAAAAGAAAGTTCAAAAGTTATTAGAAGCGATTGAACGTTCAAAAGACATGCCACTTGACCGCGTTTTATTTGGACTTGGTATTAAACATGTTGGTGCGAAAGTCTCAAAAATGCTTGTTAAGCAATTTGAAACAATCGAAAACTTAATGAACGCAACCTACGAGGACTTAATGGCAATTCACGAAATTGGTGAAATGATTGCGTTAAGTGTTGTTGAGTATTTCCATAACGAAGCAAACAAGCGTCATATTGAATACTTACGTGAATTGGGCTTAAAGATGGCGTTTTCAAAACAAGAAGTTGTTGAACACGAATTAAACAATAAAACCGTTGTTTTAACAGGAAAACTTGAGAATTATTCTCGTGACCAAGCGGCTTCTATTTTAGAATCCCTTGGAGCGAAAATGAGTTCAAGCGTAAGTAGTAAAACGGATTTAGTAATTGCTGGAAGCGATGCGGGATCTAAATTAAAGAAAGCTCGCGATTTAGGCATCAAAGTCATCGATGAAAATGAGTTTATGAAGCTGGTGAATAATGAAACATGATGTAATTAGCGTCATTGGCGCACGTGAAAATAATTTAAAAAATATTAGCATTGATATTCCTAAAAACAAACTGGTTGTTATGACCGGTGTTTCTGGTAGTGGGAAATCATCTTTAGCTTTTGATACCCTTTACCAAGAGGGACAAAGACGTTATATGGAAAGTTTAAATGCCTATGCACGTCAGTTTTTGGGAAACTTTGAAAAACCAAATGTTGAAAAAATAGAAGGATTAAGCCCTTCTATTAGTATTGACCAAAGAACAACATCAAATAATCCAAGATCGACAGTAGGTACTGTTACTGAAATTTATGATTATTTTAGATTGTTATATGCTAGAGTGGGAAAACCTTATTGTCCGGGTTCAGATGAACCCTTAACAAAACAGTCAATTGAAGAAATGACACAACGTGTTTTATCGCTTAAAGAAGGCAGTCGTGTTATTGTTTTAGCACCCGTTCTTGAAAGACAAAAAGGAACGCTTAAAAAACAAGCAGAACAATATTTGAAAGATGGTTTTACTAGAGCATATATTGATGGTGAAATGTATGAACTTGAAAACATGCCGGATTTTGATAAAAACAAAAACCATGACATGTATATTGTTATTGACCGTTTGATTATTAAAGATGGCATACGTAGTCGTACATATGATGCCTTAGAACTAGCAACAAAACTTGCTGAGGGCAAAGCTAAAGTCTTAATCGATAATGAAAAAATGCAATCGTTTAATCAAAACTATGCATGTTCAACATCGGATTTCACAATTCCAGATTTAGAACCACGTCTATTCTCATTTAATACGCCAATTGGTGCATGCCCACATTGTAATGGTTTAGGTGTTAAATTAGAAGTTCATGAAGATTTAGTCCTAGATAAAACGAAAAGTTTAAGAGATGGTGGCTTGTTGCCATATAAAAATAATGACGAAGATTCAATTAATATCTTAATGCTTGAAAAAGTATGTAAAGAATACGATATTGATATGGACATAGCCATTCGTGATATTCCTAGAGAAAAATTAAACATTATTTTATATGGGTCAAGAGAAAAACTACATTATAAGATTCGTTCAAGCAGTGGTAGAGTTCATGAAAAAGTTGACTATTATGAAGGTGTTATTACAAACTTAAGTAGACGTTACTTAGAAACGACAAGTGAATGGATTCGTACATGGATTGAGTCATTCATGGTTGAATCGGTTTGTCCACAATGCCATGGTGCAAGACTTAATGAAGGCGCACTTTCAGTAAAAATTGATAAGAAAAATATTTATGAAGCGACCAGTCTATCGGTTATTGACTTATTAAAATTCATTGAAAACTTAAATTTAGGTGAAGAAGAAAAAGTTATTGCAAGAGACATTGTAAACGAAATTAAAGCGCGCTTAACTTTCCTAAGAGATGTTGGACTGGACTATTTATCACTTTCGCGTTCAGCAGGAACATTGTCTGGTGGAGAAGCACAGCGTATACGCCTAGCAACACAAATCGGTTCAAACTTAACAGGTGTTTTATATGTATTAGATGAGCCATCTATTGGTCTACATCAAAAAGATAATGATAGATTAATTGAGACACTAAAGAAAATGCGTGATTTAGGCAATACTTTAGTTGTCGTTGAACATGACCATGAAACAATGTTAGCCTCCGATTATTTAATTGATATTGGACCTAAGGCAGGTATTCATGGTGGCTATATTGTAGCTGCTGGAACACCAAAAGAAGTTATGGATAATCCAAAGAGTTTAACAGGTAAATATTTAAAAGGCGAGTTAAATGTACCAATACCAACAACAAGAAGAAAACCAAGAGGCGATATATTAATTGTTGGTGCACATGAAAATAATTTAAAAAATATAAACGTAAGTATTCCAACGGGTGTGTTAACGGTAGTTACTGGCGTATCTGGCAGTGGTAAATCGACACTAGTAAATGAGATTTTACTTAAAGGATTATCACAAAAATATTACAAAAATAAAGAACAACCAGGCAAACATGATTTTATTGATGACCACAATCAAATCGATAAAATTATTGAAATTTCACAAAGTCCAATTGGGCGAACACCACGTTCAAATCCGGCTACCTATACAGGCGTATTTGATGATATCCGTACGCTATTCTCACAGACCAATGAAGCGAAAGCTCGCGGCTATGAAAAAGGAAGATTTTCCTTTAATGTTCGTGGTGGGCGATGTGAAGCATGTGGTGGAGATGGTGTTAAAAAAATATCGATGCACTTTTTACCAGATGTTTATGTAAAATGCGAAGTATGTAATGG
Source organism: Acholeplasma sp. (assembly GCA_012838065.1). GTDB lineage: Bacteria > Bacillota_I > Bacilli_A > Acholeplasmatales > Acholeplasmataceae > DUPY01. The sequence goes on from DUPY01000046.1 coordinate 4,474, forward strand.
ATCGCGATATAATCATGAAACACTACAAATTAAATATAAAGGTAAAAACATTTCAGATGTTTTACAAATGACGGTAGAAGATGCGTTAGAGTTTTTTGAAAATCATCAAGTAATTAAACGGAAACTTCAAACAATTAACGATGTTGGCTTAAACTACATCACACTTGGCCAATCAGCAACAAGCTTATCTGGTGGTGAGGCACAACGTGTGAAACTTGCAAGTGAGCTTTACAAACGTATTACCGAAAAAACACTTTATATTTTAGATGAACCAACAACTGGTCTACATACAGAAGATGTTAAAAAACTTATGGAAGTTTTACATCATATCGTATCTGAAGGTGCAACCATGGTTGTTATTGAACATAATTTAGATGTGATTAAAAATGCCGATTATATTATCGACTTAGGACCAGATGGTGGCGACCAAGGTGGACAAATTGTCGCCCAAGGTACTCCAGAAGAAGTAGCGAAAGTTAAAGAAAGTTACACAGGACAATACCTAAGTAAGATTTTATAATTAAAAGGAGGAATGGCTAATGGATCCGAAAGATGAAAAAGAATTAAGGGAGCTTTTGGAACAATTATCTAAACAACAAAAAGTACCACAAGTAGGGTTTTTAGTTCATAAGAATTTTACAATCCATTTTATTCTAATGGTACTAATTAATTTGCTGGTGGGAGCTACAACACTTGGAACCTTTGAAGTATTTGAGTATCCATTAGTTGAGTTTGGTTTAGCCTCCTTCTTCATGTATATGCTGATTTTTACGACTTTTGAGGCTCTTCTTAAAGTCTTCATCTTTAAATACTTTATGAGAGCAATCATCTTGAGTTTCGGCTTAATCAATTTAGCAATTACATACATAATCTTTTATTTGGGCACATTTATTGTAAAAGATATTCAATTTATTAAACCTAATGAAATGTTTAATTTATTGATCTTCAGTATATGTTTTTCAGTTATAAGAAATATCGTTATATATTATGTAAGAAAAATTCAATTCGAAAGACAGGTGAAGTAACATGGCACTTACTGTAGAAAAAATTATGAAAGACCGCAATTTAGAAATACTTGCAGGACACGATGGTATAAAAAACGAAGTTAATATCGCAATGATATCACGTCCAGGTGTTGAGATTGCAGGTTTTCTAGATTTCTTTGAACCAGAGCGCTTAATTTTAATTGGTAGTAAAGAAAATTCATTTTTAAATTTATTAGATGTAAAAGTACAAAAAGAACGTTTAGAACCAATCTTCAAACTTCAACCACCGGCATTTATTTTTTCAGTAAATGTTGTCATTAATGACATTTTTATTGAACTTGGTAATAAGTATCAAGTACCTATTTTAAAAAGTGATTTAAGAACAACTGTATTATCGAGTCAACTATATAGTTACCTACACTCAAAACTTGCTCCAAGAAAAAGTCTTCATGGCGTTTTGTTAGATATTCATGGTTTAGGTACGTTAATCGTTGGAAAGAGCGGTATTGGTAAAAGTGAAACGGCATTAGAGTTAATTAAGCGTGGTCATATATTAATTAGTGATGATCGTGTGGATGTATTTGAAGCAGCGCCTGGTGTTGTAATCGGAAGTGCACCAAAAATACTTGAACGCTTTATTGAAATTCGCGGTATTGGTATTGTTGATGTTGTTCAAATGTTTGGTGCAGCTTGTTATCGCGAAAACAAAAAAATACGTTTAATTGTTGAACTTGAATTATGGCAAGAAAATAAAGTTTATGACCGTCTAGGAATTGAAACAGAAAAAGTTAAAATCTTTGATACCGAAATTCATAAACTAACGATACCGGTGCTTCCAGGACGAAACGTAGCAACACTTGTTGAAAGCGCCGCATTAAATCAAAAATTAAAATATTTAGGCTATGATGCTGCAAAAGTCTTAACAGAAAATGTCGCGAAAGCAGCAAGCGGTCTAGAATTGTATGAGGATGATTAAAATGAATTTTTTTAAAAAATATAAAGATACATTTATTTTATATGGTGGTTTACTATTAGCATTTATTGTATTAGTTCTTTTAGCGATACTCCCTCAAAAACAAGTACCATATAGTTCAACGGCCATTGATTTAGGATTCTTTGAAATTCAATGGTACGCCATCTTTATTTTATCGGGTATTACATTTGCAGGTATTATGGCTTATTTTGAAATGAAACGTAAAAATATGGATACCGATATTCTTTGGGATGGGTTATTATACGGTGTACCTCTAGCAATTGTTGGTGCGCGAATTTGGTATATTTTATTTAACTTAGACCAAGTGAAAACGTTTATTGATCTTTTCGCTATATGGGAAGGGGGGCTTGCAATACATGGTGGTGTTATTGTAACGTTCTTATTTTTAATATGGTTTACAAGATTTAAAAAGATTTCTTATTGGGCCTTTTTAGATATTGTTGCACCAGGGTTTTTAATCGGACAAACATTAGGACGTTGGGGTAACTTCATGAACCAAGAGTTATATGGAGCACCTGTTAACCATTTAAATTTCCTACCAAAATTTATTAGTGAGCAAATGTATATTAACGGGCAATTCCGTCAACCAACATTTTTATATGAAAGTTTATGGAACTTTGTTGGTTTAGTGTTCATATTAATCATTCGTCGCTTTAAAGTATTTAAAATTGGTGATGCTTTAGCGTTTTATTTAACTTGGTATGGTGTTGGCCGTATTATTACAGAAAGTATGCGTCTTGAAAGTGGTGTTAGTGAACCACTCATGGCGTTTGGTATACCTGTATCCATATTAGTAAGTGTTTTATTTATCTTATCAGGTATAGCACTCTTTGTTTTAAAGCGCATTTATGCGAAAGACTTACCGTATTATGTAGATTACAAAGTAGAAAGTGTAGAAGAAAAGAATGTTTAAAGCGGTTTTATTTGATTTAGATGGTACTTTAATTCAAAGTACAGAAGTTATTTTAGAAACGTATCAACTAATGATTGATACGTATTTTGAAGGTAAACGGCTAACGGATGAAGAATTTACAAATTTTTTAGGTAGCACACTTATCAACTCTTTTTCTAAGTTTACAAACGATGAAAAATTAATTCAAGAAGTGATTGATGCTTATAGAAATGAAACAAAACGTCGTTTAGCAACAGAACTTAAGACATACCCAAATGCTAAAGAGGTTGTTCTTTGGTTAAAAAAGAAAAAAGTAAAAGTAGGTATTGTAACATCAAAATCACGAGCAGTTGCAGAAGAAAATTTAAGGACTGTTGGACTTGATGATTTATTTGATTTAATGATTGCCTTTGAAGATGTAACACAACATAAACCAAATCCTGAAGGCCTTTTAAAAGCTATGGATATGTTAGGATTTTCTAAAGAAGAAGCTGTCTACATCGGTGATCATGAAAATGATATTATTGCAGCTAAAAAAGCAGGCATAATGTCTTGTGGTGTTACATACAGCAATCGATTTGAACAGGTAATCAAAGAAAACCCAACGTTTGTCATTGATGAACTGTTAAATGTTAAAGACATGATTTAAGGAGAAATTAAAATGTATGATTTATTAGTTATTGGTGCTGGTCCTGCAGGGATTACGGCAGCTATCTATGCAAAAAGAGCAAACTTAAAAGTTGCGATATTTGAAAAATATGTGCCGGGTGGTCAAATTGTTAATACTGCTGAAGTTGAAAACTATACAGGTTTTGAAAAGCTTAGAGGTTTTGAACTAGCAACAAACATGTTAAACCACGCAAACAGTTTAGGCGTTGAGTTTATTTATGATGAAGTGTTAAATGTTCGTGTAGAAAATGGTATCAAATATTTGGAGACGCCAAGCGAAACATTTGAAACAAAAGCACTAATTATTGCAAGCGGTACAGTGCCAAGAAGATTAGGTGTTGAAAACGAAGACATGCTTGCAAGTAATGGTATTTCGTGGTGTGCTATTTGTGATGGGCCAATGTATAAAGGCCGTAAAGTTGTTGTTATCGGTGGCGGAAATAGTGCTGTTGAAGAAGCGGCATATCTTGCAACACTTGCAACACACGTTACAGTTGTTCAAAATCTAAGTCATTTAACGGCGGATAAAAAAGCACAAGATATTTTATTTAGAGCAAATAACGTCGAAGTATTTTATAACGCTGAAGTCGTACAATTTAACACAAGTGACAATTTCCAATTGTCAGGTGTTAAAATTAATGTTGATGGCAAAGAAATTGATGTTGAAGCTGATGGTGTGTTTGAATATATTGGTGCAGTTCCAGTAACCGATATGGTAAAAGATTTGGGAATCACAAACCAATTTGGTTATATTGAAGCAAACGAAAAAATGCAAACAAAAGTACCGGGAATATTTGCTGCAGGCGATGTTATTGTAAAACAAATACGCCAAATCGTTACAGCAACAAGCGATGGTGCAATTGCTGCGCAAAACGTCTTAAAATATTTAGAGGAAATCAAATAATATGTCATTTGCAAGAACAGTCAAAAAAGAACTGGTAAGTATACCAGTGAATCGTGATGAAATGCTCGCTGAACTAAGCGCATTTTTAGACATGGCTGTTGATATTATTATTCGTGATAGAAAGCGTGTGTTAACATTTAAAACAAACAACCCAGCAATTGCTCAAAGATTTATCAAATTAATCAAAACGCTCTATCAAGCAGATGTAAATCTAATTACAAAAAAAGAAGTTTCATTAAGTCAAAAAGACAGTATTATTATCGAAGTAATTTCTGAAGTCGATAAAATTATTAACGAGCATGACTTGCTTGGTGATACGATAGCCGCAAGTGAACTTATCACTCAAGAACCAAGTGCGAAAAAAGCATATATTCGTTCGGCATTCTTAGTCAGCGGATCAATTAACCATCCAAAGACTGCAGAATATCATATGGAAATATATAGTGAAGATGCCGACCACATTGTCTTTATACAATCCTTAATTAATTATTTTGGTTTAAACGCCAAAATTACAAAACGAAGAAAAGGATATATTGCGTACTTAAAAGAGGCGGCAGCAATTAGCGATTTTATCCAACTTATGGGAGCAATTAATGCGGTCTTCCAATTCGAAGATGTCCGCATTAAACGCGATTTCAATAACTCAATTAACCGAGTGATTAACTGTGAAATCGCCAATCAACAAAAAACGATTGAAGCTTCTGCAGAGCAAATTAAAGACATTGAATTTATATTAAGTCGATTAAGTAAAAACTTTATCGACGATAAGATGCAAGAAACCATTGACTTAAGATTAAAATATCCTGATGCAAGTTTAAGAGAATTAACTGAACGTTATGAAGAAATGTATGGTAAAAAAATAACGAGATCGGGATTAAATCATCGTATTAAAAAGATTCGAGAAACTGTTTTAGAACTAAAGGAGGGAAAACATGATTAAAGGTATCGGCGTCGATATGGTTGAACTTAGCGGCATTAAAGATTTAATGAACGATAAGTTTATAGACCACGTATTAAGTACAGAAGAAAAGAAAATGTTTGAAAACATTCCAGTAGAAGAGACGAAACTTTCATATATTGGCGGTATATTTGCTGCAAAAGAAGCGCTTTTTAAAGCGCTTAAATCTGATAAGATTACAGGATTATACCGTGATGTATCAATTTTACAAAAAGAAAATGGTACATCTTATATCGTAAGTGATCTAATCGATCCAAGTTTAAATGTACATGTCACAATTTCCCACACAGATAATTATACAGTCGCATTTGTCGTTATTGAAAACACTAAATAACATAATTCATAGAATGCTTGTATTTTAACTACTATTTCGCTATAATTTTAACTAATAAGGAGTGTGTTTTATGGCAAAATCAAAAAAAGCCAAACAACAAGTAAAAGGCCAACCTTTAAGCCCTAAAATGGCTAATATTATAAAGATCGGAATGCTTTTATTGGTTGTTGCAGTTGCAGTATTGGCGACAATTATGATCGCGACTTTGTTTGACAAAAAAGAAGATGACAAACATGTATTCAATGATTACCAACATTTAAATTTAGCAGATTTAAAAGGTGTCACATATTTTGAAGATGGCATATATCCAGGTTGGGTAGACTTAACAAATACAGCTGTTAAGAATATTTTAATTAGCCTTGATGGTAAAGATATTTTAGTTTTATTTTACTCAAGTAAAACAGATGCCGAAACTTTAAATGAAGAAATTAAGAAAATCGAGAACCTTGATAAGAAAGCCTTTTTCTTTGTCAGTCTAGACAGAGTTCCTGAGCTCTTTACATCAACAGAATTTGCTCATTTAGACTTCCCTAACGCAGTTAAACAAGCAGATACATTCGTTCTCTTATTTAATGAAACCGAAAATATTACAAGAGATAATTTCTTCTACAATACACAAGTTAATGATCATGCAATTTTAGACTTAATTGTTGCATTTGAATAAAAAGAACATGAGGGCATTGCCCTTTTGTGCGTTTTAAAGGAGGTTCGTATGACTGATCAAATAATTAAAGAGATCAAAGACCTATTAAAAATAGGTGAAAAACAAATTAAGGTTGTTCTTGATTTATTGGAAGAAGGTAACACAATACCTTTTATTGCCCGATATCGTAAAGAGGCTACCGGTGGGTTGGATGAAGATCAAATTAATGAAATTCACAAACTATGGGATTATCAAAACAATCTTTATAAACGTAAAGAAGACGTTATGCGGCTTATTGACGAAAAAGGTATGTTGACTGAAGAGTTGAAAGCAGAAATTTTAAGTGCAACAAAACTTGTTGAAGTTGAAGACTTGTATCGTCCGTATAAAGAAAAGAAAAAAACTAAAGCTACTGAAGCGATTGCTAAAGGTTTAGAACCACTTGCTAACTGGCTTTTAACCTTCCCCAAATCAAGCGTTGAAGAGGAAGCGATTAAATACCTTAACGATGAGGTAAAAACGGTTAATGATGCGATTGAAGGCGCAAAATACATCATTTCTGAAAAAGTTAGTGATGAAGCGGACTATCGAAAAGCATTACGTTTAGAAATGACATTTTATGGTGAAATTATAACCAAGGTTAAAAAAGATGCAGTTGATGAGAAAAAAGTTTATGAAAACTATTATGAACATAGCGAACCTGTAAACAAAATTAAACCTCATCGAACTTTAGCGATTAACCGTGCAGAAAAAGAAAAAGTTATTACGGTTAAAATTGAAGCGCCACGTGATCGAATGATTGCATATTTAGAAAAGAAAGTTATTTTAGATGAAACGTCTACAGCAACACCATACATAAAAGAAGCAATCGATGATGCGTTGAAGCGCTTAATTTACCCATCGATTGAACGTGAAGTACGTGCAGAATTAAATGAAGTCGCTGAAGAGCAGGCTATTGATATTTTCTCAATGAATGTCCAAAAGCTTTTATTACAACCACCACTAAAGGGACGTACAATTTTAGGTATTGACCCTGCATTTAGAACAGGTTGTAAGTTGTCTGTTGTAGACCCACAAGGTAAATTCTTGGATAAAGGTGTTATTTATCCACACGAAAAAACGATTGGCGGACGTATTACAGACGAGCAGATTTTAGAATCTCAAAAAACATTAATTAAAATGATTAATAAATACAAGGTTGAACTTATAGCAATCGGTAATGGTACAGCTTCAAGAGAAACCGAAAGCTTTGTAGCTAACCTAATTAGAGAAGCAAAACTCGATGTTTCGTATGTTATCGTAAATGAAGCCGGGGCATCCGTCTATTCAGCATCACCGCTTGCGCAAGAAGAGTTTCCTGATTTTTCGGTTGAAGAAAGAAGTGCTGCATCCATCGCACGACGTCTACAAGACCCACTATCAGAACTTGTTAAAATTGATCCAAAATCAATTGGCGTAGGTCAATACCAACATGACGTATCACCTAAGAAATTAAATGAATCTTTAAACTTTGTTGTTACACAGGCTGTTAACCAAGTCGGTGTTAACGTAAACACAGCTTCTAAGGCGTTATTAATGTATGTTTCAGGTCTAAATAAATCAACCGCTGAAAACATTGTTAAATATCGTGAAAAGATTGGTAAGTTTGCAAATAGAAAACAATTACTTGATGTACCTAGGCTAGGTGCAAAATCTTATGAACAAGCGATTGGATTCTTAAGAATACCTGAAGGTGATGAAGCGCTTGATATGACGGCTGTTCACCCTGAAAGTTATCACTTCGCAAAACAAATCATGAAACAATACAACATTACAAGTGATATGTTTGGCAAAGAAGAAGTAAAACTTATTATAGATTCAATTGATAGAAGCAAACTTATGAAAGATTTAAGCATTGATAAATATACACTTAATGATATTTTGGATGCATTTATTGCGCCACTTAGAGACCCACGCGATGAGTATCAACAACCATTATTAAAGAAAGACATTCTTAAGATGGAAGACTTACACGTAGGCATGGAGTTACAAGGTGTTGTTAGAAATGTTGTAGACTTCGGTGCGTTTGTCGATATTGGATTAAAAGAATATGGCTTGGTTCATATCTCAAAAATATCTAAAAACTTTATTAAACATCCTAAAGATGTTCTAAATGTTGGAGACATTATTACAGTATATGTCTTAAATGTCGATAAAGAGAAACAAAAAGTCGGTTTAACAATGTTAAAAACGAGTTAAGATATTGACATAAGGCTAAAAAAAAGTTATCATATAAAGGCGCGGTTATGCTGCGCCAAACGGAGTAGTACTCAAGAGGCTGAAGAGGCGCCCCTGCTAAGGGTGTAGGTCAGGAAACTGGCGCGAGGGTTCAAATCCCTCCTACTCCGCCACCAAAGGCCCGTTGGAGAAACGGTTAACTCACATGCCTTTCACGCATGCATTCACGGGTTCGAATCCCGTACGGGTCACCATCGCTATCAGTGTCCTTATCTCTACATGAGATAAGGGCTTTTTTTGTCTTCACAAAGGCATTAAAAGGGTTGGAAAATAAAGGCATTTGTCAACAGGAAATCATTGATTTGAGCAAGCAAAAAATTAAAAATCAATCTCATTTTTCCTAATTTAGGGTGTCAACGCCTGTTTTTACAAAACTTATGGCAACATAAGCAAAATTACAACCCAAAAAAGGAAGTCTATGAGAAGTATTAAGAAGGGTATAAAAATCCCAACTTATGTTGATGTAAGTTTTAAGGGCCTTCTCATTTTTTAGGCGTGGTTCTCGTGGTATGCGTGGTAAAATACATAAAAAGAGCAATACACATTGCTTTATATAACAAATGAAAGTAATGAGGATGTAAACATGATTCAAAAATATCAAGATTTTATAGACATACTAAAAGTTGCACTACCAATATACAAAAATGATTATAGTAAAATTTATATCAAAGATATCATAGTAAGAACACTGCGTATGGTTGAGGCAGTTATACCACTAGACGTTTCTGTAGAGGCGCAAAAAAAAGCAGATTTAATGGGGATTGGATCACTATACCAATACAATTGGCAAAAACAAAACAAGAAAAACGGAATGAAAGATTTTAAAAGATCAATTTTCCATTGGGAACATTTCTATCCAATTCAACAACAACTTAATGATTTATTGTGTTTGGATGATATTAATGACAATACGATATTCAATATAATTAGTAAAGGAAAAATATGTTGGATACTCAAAGAAGAAAATGAAGTGTTGGATCGTCTTGCAAAGTCTAAGAGACCAAATCCAGATGAAACATATCGAACAGCAGGAATCAATCTTTTAGGTGCGAAGCAAAAGGCTAATTTGGTTTTCGAAAATTCTAAGGAGTAGGTTTCTTAAATCAGCTAATTATGATATAATTAAGAAAATAAATAAGGGGGCCAACTGTGAATTATATTCAATCAGAAGCTGTATTAGAAAGCAGCATGATACAAACGTTACTGGATCTAGGATATGAACAAGTATCGATTCCAGATGAACAACCCCTATTAATCAATTTCAGGAATCAAATATCACTACACAATCTTCAAAAAAACTTAAAAAACACACCTTTGACAGATAGTGAATTCGAAAGACTCATGATTTCACTTGGAGGTAAGGGTGTTTTTAATAGCGCTTATAATTTAAGACAACTTCAAACCATTACAATCAACCATATTGGAAAAAAGCACCAAATGATGATATCTCATATTGAAAACAAGCAATCAAAATTATAATTATTATATTTGCATATCATCAAATGAATGTATTGTTTAGTATCGAGTTAAAGATACCAAAAGCGGTTAGATTAGAGTATTATAAAAGGATTTATGAAATAAATAAAATGTAGTTTGTGGATGAGTATGAATTAGAATTGCTAATATTAGTATATATTTATGCAAACATTATTAATACAGCCTAAAATATTCATAGATGCAAAATGAGGTGATTAATATATGAGTAGAACGAAAGACAAAGCAATACATATAAATGATCTCAGGTCTCTAGAACAAGCAGCTGATTCAGAAAAAAATAATTTTGGTGTTGTCTTAAAACGTGTTAAATCTAGAGGGAGTGTTTTATCATATGTAAGCGAAAAGCTAAGAGATGATAGAAAGATTGTTATGGAAGCCATTAAAAACGATCCCAATGCAATCCGGTTTGCAAGCAATCGTCTAAGGAATGATAGAAAGATTGTTACGGAAGCCATTAAAAACGACCCCAATGCAATCCGATTTGCAAGCGATTGTCTAAGGAATGATAAAGAGATAGCATTGCATGCACTTGAAAAAGATATATTTTCGTTTCAATATCTTAGTGAAAATCTTCAAGAAGACAATAATATAGGGCAATATATAATTAAGCGACTAGAGCAAAATGATAAAATTAAACTCAATAACTATTTGCTATACAAGTCCTCGATGTTTTTGGTCAACAAAGAGATAGTTTTGCATAGAATGTCTAAAAACCCTAAAATAATTAGTAATGCAAGTTCTAAACTGAAAGATGATAAGAGTTTTATGATGCAAGCAATTGAAATAACACCAACTAGCTATCAATATGCTAGCAAAAGACTTCGCGATGATAAAGAGTTGTTACTTAAAGTTTTGATACATGATTTTTATGCGATTAACTATGCAAGTGAGAAACTCCAGAAGGACAATGTGGTGGGTATGTTGCTAGCAAAAGAATATTTAAAAGCTGGCATGACATCATCAAGAAATGAAGTGCTGTTAAGTAATAAAGGATTTGTCTATGAAATTGCGAAACTTAATGGAATGATTATTGAAGAGGCTAATTATAAACTTCGTGGTGTCAAGCAAATAGTAATAAATGCAGTGAAGCAAAATGGATTAGCATTTGAGTTTGTAGCACCATCTTTAAGAAATGATAAAGATATTGCTCTTGCAGCTGTTAACCAAAACTGTTTTGCATTTGATTTTTGTAGTAATGCACTTAGAGATGATTTTGATATTGTATCTGCTGTAGTAATTAAAAATGGGATGTTGTTAAGAAAAGCCGGAGAAAATATGCGAAATAATGAACAAGTTGCCTTAATGGTAGTTAAGCAAAACGCTGATGCATTTCAGTTCTTAAGCGATCAATTAAGAAATCAAAAACATCTTGCTTTAATAGCGGTAGCTAAAAATGGATTGATGTTGAAATATGCAGGTGATTCCGTTAGATCAGATAAGTTTATAGTTTTAGAAGCAATTAAGCAAAACGGACTAGCGCTAGAGTTTGTAGATGAAGGTTTAAAAACAAGTGTTGAAGTTGTAGAACTTGCTTTTTATAATCGTTTTATATCTTTTAAGTATGCAGATGATTCGCTTAAAAACGATAAAAAAATTATAGAAAAATTTGTTGAGAACTGTGGATTGATTGTTGAATATGCAAGTATGGACATTAGGAATGATAAATACATTGCTTTAAAAGCAGTGAAGAATAATGGTCTAGCGCTAAATTATTTGAGTAATAAACTAAAATCTGATATAGATATCGTAACATGTGCTGTTAACGAAAACGGAGAAAGTTTACAGTTTGCAAGTGAAGAACTTCGTAATAAAAAAGAAATAATTTCATTAGCTGCTAAGCATAAATATACAAATATTAAATATGCTGGGAAATTATTTAAATCATCAGTAGATTATGTTCTTTATATAGTTAACGAAAACGGAATGTATCTACAATATGAAGACCTTAAATGGAGAGATAATAAAGTAGTGCTTTTTGCTGCTGTTAAAAATAACGGACTATCTCTTAAATATGGAAGTGAAAGACTTAGATGTGATAAAGAAGTTGCTTTAGCAGCAATTGAAAATAATGCATACGCATATAGTTATGTCTGTAACGATTTGAAAAATGATTGTGACATATTAGATTTATATAAAAAGAGAAAAAAAATAGCAATATAATTAACTAAAGGCGTTTTCAACTTTTTTACGAAAAAAGATATGCTGAGTTTATGTCAATAATGTGGACATTAAAAATAAAAATCCTTCTTATGATGGAACAGTATGGAAATCTGGTATTCTTGATTAAATCAAAATTTAAATATTAAGAAAGACTATAGGTGATAATATGGAAAACATTAAAAGTTTATTGGATATTCTTAACACTCTTCTTGTATATTACAAATCCAAAAGCGATGCTAAAATTTCTATGTTTACTGAGAAAAATAAAAAGTATAAAGAATATATGAATAGTTATTTGCACTACTACGAAAAATACAACGACATAATACATAGAGATATCAATCTTGCTTTAGTAGAATTTGATAATAAGGATAAAATTGATAATTTTTCTTTAGTATATGAAGTTTTCAATAATGTGATAGAAAATGAGAAAGTAATACACATCACAGTAAGTATTCATGTTTTTTTTAGATTGTTCAAAATGAAACATTACATAGAGAAACAACTAACTGATATCGAAGATATTATTAAATATGATGAGCAAGATAATATCGTATGGTACAGAGGACAAACAAACACTAATTGGCAATTAGTTCCTTCGTTCTTTAGAAGTGCGAAAAGGACAGCTTTATGGACATGGAGTGACATTTACAAAGATTATAAATCTAAGCCAAGCAAGGTTTCATTAATTAACAAGTTAAACGAAGTTGATATTGATACTAAATCATTCCCATACAAAACAGCTGCATTTATTCAGCACTCTATTGGTTATAGTCCACTAATAGATTTTTCAAGATCGTCAAAAGTTGCTCTTTCATTTGCCTTATCGAATGCTTCATCTATGGTAAATTATTACGGCGATGATGCGTGTGTATACGTTTTGGAGTTGAATAACTATCGGATTTTGACTGAACTTGAAGATATTGATAACGCTATTAGAGGATCAAAGGTACAAGTGTTTAGAAGAAATGAAAGTATCTTTAATTTGATTACAAATCAAATGTGGATAGACCTACTATCTGGGAGCATTACAAGTGTTATACATTTAATCAACAAACCAACAAACGATAGAATGATGTTTCAAAAAGGAACATTTATTTTATATGATAATGCTATTATCATTGGGGACGAAATATTTATGTCATATAATAAGGTTAGTTTCATTGGCAGACATCTCACTAAATATAATATTGATACAAAGTCTAAAGAAAGACTTTATGAAAAACTAATGATTGATTACCCACAATATCATCAACGATATCTTTTGGATCCTTACCTTTATTTAGGTGAACCCGACAAATAAAAGATTAAAATCATATTAAGGTGGTTAAAGAGAATTAGCAATCACCAAAAACGCACATTGAGGTGACTCATAATTCACACCTTTTTTAGCTTTAAAATATAAAGGTATAATTTTCATCAAATTTTTATTACTTATTAGTGGTAAAATACAGGCAAACATAGCGAAATTAAGTAAAGCTTAAATTAAGCATAAGCAAAAAAATGAAAATTTAAGTGTAAATTAAGAAATGCTCCATGGTGTTTTCATCAAGTGATTGTTAGAATGAAAATAATCAATAAAACTG
>DUPY01000047.1 GCA_012838065.1 Acholeplasma sp.
ATATCTCCGGCAAAGTAGCCGAAAGGAAAACTCAATGTCTGGAAACCTACTATTTATCAATATTTCGATTAGTACCTATTTTCCCACCCTTGACATCAATACTACGCACTCAACGTGTGGCGTAAATGGAAACATATCAAACGGAAGAACTTCAATAACTTTATACAGTTTAGTAAGTTCATTTAAGTCTTTTGCAAGTGTTGATGGATTACATGAAGTATAAACGATTTTTTTAGGTTTAAATTTAATCACTTCTTCAATTGTGTCACGACCTAACCCCGTTCTTGGTGGATCAAAAAACATAACATCAATTGTCTCATTTTTTAATTTCTTAAGTGCATCCTTAAAATCCATTTGTAAAACTTCGACATTGTGAATATTATTTATTTCTAACGATTCTTTCGCACTTTGTACAGATTTAGATTCTTTTTCAATTGCATAAACTTTTTTTACATCATTACTTATATAATGACTTACAACTGCACTTCCTGCATATGCATCGATTGCGACACTATCTTTAGATAGATGGCCAAGTTTTTTCATTGCTTGATAGAGTTTATGTGCTTGTGGTGTATTCAATTGGAAGAAACTTTCTGGATATAAGTCAAATGTTTGATTGTTTAATGTTTCAGTAATCGTTTTAGACCCATAAAGTATTTCATATTTGTTTGTAAAGAATACTTGTTCTTTATAGTTATCTGTATAAAACGCATAGACCGATTTAATTTCATCCGATAAACTTATGAGTTCTTTAATAAAGTTATGCATATCAGGGTATTTTTTCATAAGTAAAAATGAAATTTGAATTTCCTTATTATTGGTTGTTCGACGTATAACAACCGATTTAATATAACCTGAATGTTCTTTTTGAATATAACCATCAAAGCGGTGTTTATCAAGTAAGTTTTCTATTTTTTCAAGCAATTCATTGATTTTAACATCTTGGGTTTTTGCATCATTGATTGGAACAAAGATGTTACTATTTTTTTCGTATAAACCAAATTTGTTTTTACCACCGATTTTTCGTACAGGTAAAGATACTTTATTACGATATGCGTAAATATTGTCACTTGGAACCATACCACGAATGATACTGTATGGAATTTTTGTTTCAACGTAACGATTAAACGCATTAATAAGCATATCTCTTTTTAACTTTATCTGTAAGTTATAAGGAATATGTTGTAATGCAAAAGCACCTGTCTTTTGTTGATGAGGGTATTCAATTGGTAATCGGTCCTTACTAGCTACAAGAACTTCAACTAAATTTGCGTAAATCATTTGGTCAAGATTTTGTAAAATTTCAACTTTAACAACTTCACCTGGTAAAACATCATCAACAAAAACAGCCTTTTTATGGTAGTAGCCTATACCTTCACCATTAATACCTAGTTTTTTAATTTCTATTTCAATTATTTTATTCATTTTAGTCACCACTTATATTTTACATCAAATAATACTTAATAAAAAAATAATGCGCAAAATCGCGCATTATAATTATATTATTTTAATCTAAACACTTCGCGAGCAATCATTACTTCTTCATCTGTTGGAATAACTAACACTTTAACTTTAGAATCTTCCGTAGAAATAATGTTTTCACCACGTAATTCATTCTTTTCTTCGTCTAATTTAACTCCAAGAACACTTACAGCTTCAATAACATCTGTTCTTACGATTGGCGCATTTTCACCAATACCTGCCGTAAACACGATGGCATCTAAACCTTTCATGTAAACATAATATGAGCCGATGTAGTCTGCAATACGTTTAATTTGGATTTTGTAAGCTAATGTTGCACGTTTATGACCAAGTAACATGTTATCAACGATATCTCTTGAGTCATTTGAGATACCTGAAACACCTAGATAACCTGAACGTTTGTTTAAGTCATCAAGTAATGTTTGTAAGTTTTTACCTTCTTTTTCTGCAATTACACCTAAGATTGCTGGGTCAATGTTACCACTTCTTGTCCCCATTGGAATACCTTCAAGTGGTGTTAATCCCATAGAAGTGTCAACACTTTTTAATGAATCAACAGCAGCAATAGAAGCACCGTTTCCTAAGTGACACACAATAATTTTTAAGTCATTTCTGCCTAAAATTTCACTTGCTCTTTGTGATACAAATTGGTGAGATGTACCGTGGAAACCATATTTTCTAATACCATATTTTTCATACCATTCGTATGGTGTTGCATACATGTATGCATCTTCTTTCATTGTTGAATGGAATGTTGTATCAAATACAGCAACTTGAACAACGTTTGGTAAAACTTTCATAAATGCACGGATACCAGTTACGTTTGCTGGGTTATGTAAAGGTGCCAAGTCATTTAAAGCTACGATATCTTCAATAACTTCTTCTGTAATAACAACACTTTCTTTAAATCTTTCGCCACCTTGTACAACACGGTGTCCGACACCATTGATTTCATCTAAACTTTCAATGATATTGTATTTAATTAAACCTTCCAATACTAAGCTTACAGCTTCGCGATGGTCTAAAATTGATTGAACTTGTGATTTCTTTTCGCCGTTTACTTTAATATTAAATACTGCTTTTAATTCGCCAATGCGTTCTACTAATCCTGAGCATAATACTTTTTCTTCAGGCATATTAAACAATTGGAACTTTAATGATGAACTTCCAGCGTTAATTGATAAAATTTTCATTTTAATAATTCTCCTTATTCTAAAATACATTAATATAATAACTCATCTTGTTGTTTTTTTCAACAAAATGAATAAAAATTCACCTTAATATATAAATCCGTAGATTGCGATAAACTGTAGGATAGTTCCAAGTGCCGTAAATAAGTGCCATACAAAGTGAAAGTATTTAATTTTAGGTAAGGCGTAGAAAATGACACCAATGCTATAAGCAACACCACCTAATAACACATACCAAAATGCGCCTTTGCTAAAACTAATGAGTGAGCCAATAAAAATAAGCGCACTCCAACCCATCGCTAAATAGATGAAAACATGAAGCTTTGCAAACTTCTTAATCCAAATCGATTTAAAGACAACACCAATTGTAATTAAGATCCATTGGATTATAAAAAGTGTTAAACCTTGTGAAAGAAAACCTTCAATACCAAACAGTGGTTCTCTTAATCCTGGCAATAATAATAATGCAGGTGCGAATGTTCCACCAATTAAAATATAAATTGACAAATGGTCAAAACGTTTAAATAATCTTTTTGCTTTATTTTCTCTTAGTGCGTGATAAATTGTACTCATTGTATAAAGCAAGATAATACCCATTCCAAAAATGATTGCTGCGATTACTTCTATAGTTGTATTACTCTTAATGAGTAATAAAATTAACGCGACAATTCCGAAAATTGCCATAATACCATGAGAAACTGCGTTTGCGATTTCTTCACCTAATGTTTGTTTACTTGTTTCCTTAATTAATGCCTGTTTAGTTGTTGTTGTCATTGTCACCCTCATCTTTAAATTGATCTAAAAAATCTTTACCTTTATATATTTCCGGCTCAACAAAAGATAAGCCTGGAAAACCTTTTTGTCGATAAACTTCATAACTAACCAATGCTGCTGCATTGGCAAGATTAATTGATCGAACCTTTTCCGTTGTTGGAATTCGATAACATCTATCCAAGTTGTTTGCAAGTATTTTTTTATCGATACCTGTTGATTCTTTACCAAATACTAAATAAATATCTTCTTCGATATCTTTGAAATTGATTTGTGCATAATTTTGTTTGCCATAGCGCGTCAAGTAAAAAATTGCACCTTTATTTTTCTCTTGAAATTCTTGGTAGTTTTCATAAATGTGCATATTTAAATGTGCAATATAATCCAAAGCGCTTCGTTTTAAATATTTATCTTCAAGCGAAAAACCTAACGGTTTTATCAAATGAAGTGTCGCACCTAATGCGACACATGTTCTCATAATATTTCCGGTATTTTGATGGATTTCCGGTTCAAATAAAACAATATGAATCATACGTTTGTTGGACGATGCTTATGGATTAAGTTATCTTTAAGAACCCAAAGTTTTAGTGATAAATCCACATAGTATTGATGTGGTCTTTCAAGTCTTAAAACTTCGTCCCATAAAGTATCGATTTGAGATTTGCAGTATTGTCTAATTTCATCAATTTTCGGTAAATCATAAACACGTTTTCCGTTTTTATATATTGGAATTAATAATGGTACAGCTTTAAAATTTGTAACAGTTTTACGTTTCCAAGTAAAGTTAGGATCAAACAATTCATATGGTTTGGATTCATCAATAACTTCGTCATGTAGCGTTATAACATCAGCGATTGCCTTATTATTTTCATCAAAGAAACGATAAACTTGTTTAAATCCTGGAATGGTTGTTTTTTGAACATTTTCACTAACTTTTATTTTCGGAACTAATACGCCTTCTTGTTCGATTGCAGCTAGTTTAAATACTCCGCCAAAAACAGCTTCGCTTCGTGCAGTAACTAAACGTTCACCTACACCGAAAGTATCAATTTTAGCTCCTTGGTGAATTAATTCTTTAATTAAATATTCATCCAGTGCATTTGACACAATAATTTTAGTTTCTGTTAGGCCAGCTTCATCTAGCATTTCACGAGCTTTTTTTGTTAAATATGTTAAGTCACCACTATCTAGGCGAATACCTTTTAAATAATAACCGTTTGGCTTTAAGTATTCGTTATGGACTTTAATTGCGTTAGGAATTCCTTGACGTAATGTGTCGTAGGTATCTACAAGTAGTGTGGTTGAGTTAGGAAATGATTTAGCATATGAAAGAAACGCTTCATACTCTGTATCATAACTTTGTACGTAACTATGCGCCATTGTTCCGAGTGCTGGAATGCCGTAAACATAGTCTGCAAAAGTATTGGATGTTCCTACAGCGCCAGCAATATATGCTGCACGTGCACCATAAATTGATGCATCATACCCATGTGCGCGTCTCGCACCAAATTCCATGACTGCTCTGCCTTGCGCTGCATTGACAATTCTTCGTGCTTTTGTTGCGATTAATGTTTGGTGATTAATTGCTAATAAAATAGCTGTTTCTAGTAACTGACACTCAATGAGCTTTCCTTTTACAACTAATAATGGTTCATGAGGGAATACAGGCGTTCCTTCACGCATTGCATATATGTCAGCAGTAAATTTAAATGTTTTCAAATAGTCTAAAAATTCTTTAGAAAATATTTTTTTAGATTCTAAATAAGTAATTTCTGATGCCGTAAATGTTAAATTCTCAACATATTCACATACCGTTTCTAATCCGGCGAGTATTGCATACCCTCCTTGATCCGGAATTGAGCGATAAAACACATCAAAAACAGCAATTTCTTCATGCTTATGGTCATTGAAATATCCATAAGACATCGTTAATTCATAAAAATCCATTAACAACGTTAGTTTTCTTTCGTTCATTTTTTTTACTCCTTTTGTTCATTTAATTTAAAAAAGGGCAAGACCTTGCCCCTTATTATCTTTTCCTATAAAAACCTAAGACACCTAATGTGCCGCCTAAGCCACATAATGCATAGGCAATTGCATAAATGTAAGTAACTACAGTATCAAGAGTAGACATGGCCTCACTATTTAGTGCTAGTAATCCTGTTGCAAATACGACAACCATCCCAAAAATAATGAATACAAAACCACCTTTTACTAATCTAGCTGAAATTCGTTTTGGTTTGTTACCTAAAATTCCTGAAATGATAATAAATGTTAATAAAACAATACCATATGGTAAGTATTCATTTATATCCGAAATAAAGTTTAGGAAACTTAAATTAACACCTGATAGAAAACTAGGTGCTAAGAGTTGGTATGGTAATAATGTTCTTACATCGTTAAATGCTAAGAGTAATACATACCCTGACAATAGAGTTGTCAATATCTTTCCAAAAATCGTTTTACCACGTACCCAAATAAGAATAACGATTGCTATAATAAATCCTAGTTCTAGATAATTTACAACGGCTAATGGTAATTCATTGAAAAAATTTTTAACTGTTAAAAATATAGTATTATTTGCTAGTGATGTTGATAGCAACAACTTAACTAAAATAAAGACACTTGTTACTAAAATTATTGCAAAGCTTAAGACGCGAATAATTCTAACAACAATATGTTGATCTTTATTTCGTCTCGTTAACTTATGTTCTTTGTCTTTCAATAAAATCACACTCCATTTTCATTATCTATTATACAACATTTTTAGATTTCGCTTGAGATTTTTAAGTCATCTTTTACAATAAGACCTTTTTTTCTAAAAATCAAGTCTATAACATATGTAATTACAACTGCCAAAACAACTAATAAGCCTACAGAAACGAAAGCTTTCGAACTGTAATCCATTGCATCTAGTGTTTGTAGTGGTCCAACTAACCCACTAGATCCCATGCCAGCTCCATAGACGGTACTTGTAAAACCAAATGCTAAATATAAGATTGGAGCAATAATCGCAGAACTAATAATTGTTGGTAACCAAATAATTGGCTTTTTAATGATGTTTTTAAATTGTAGCATCGAAGTGCCAAGTCCAACAGATATCATCATTCCAATTGAATTATCTTTTCTCGATTGAATTGCAAATCCAATCATTTGCACGGTTGTTCCAACAACTGCTGCACCTGCTGCAACACCATTTAATCCTACCGCAAATGCTACGGCAACACTAGAAATTGGCGCGGTTAAAATCATACCCATAGCAACCGCTATAACAATAACCATCGGAATTGGTGCATAGCTTGTTGCAGCATCAATAAATTTACCAATGATGCTAACAATATAATCTACAGGTGCTCCAAAAATAAAGGTCATTAATAGTGCTAAAACAGTTCCTGTAATCGGTACAAGCAAGACATCAAACGGTGTCTTTTTAGATAAGATTAAGTCAAGCATTGTTGCCGTAAAGACAACAACTAAATATGCAGTTACCGGATTATTATTTAACTGTAGTGTAACACTTGGATCAAATGTTATTTTTAAGTTTGTAGAAATTGCACCAGCAACCATGAGCATAACAAGTTTTAAGCCATCTTTTTTTAAACTTAGACCAATACCTAAACCAATACCTGCTCCAAGTAAACCTGATAAAATAGCATATATTTGAACGCTTAAAATTTCAAGCGATAAAGCATCTCCTATTTGTTTTAAAATAACACCAACAATTAATGTAGCAAACAAGCCATACGTCATGCCATTCATTGTCTTCATCAAATATTCTTTGAAACTTTTTCTCATGAGGCCCTCCATTTTTCTTCCTTATTTATTTCATAGAAATAATATACATCTTTTAATAGTCTTTGTCAATCAAAATTAGTTCCTTAAGTAATGCTGGTTTATTCGTTAAATAAGCGATAAATCGCCTCATTTGCATAAACAACCATACCACAATCGTATAAATTGTATGGCTTTCCTTCTAAATTTAAGACAAGAGCACCTGCTTCTTTAATTAATAATAATCCGGGTGCAATATCCCAAATATTTTTAGTATAGCTATTCATCATAACAGTTTTACCACTCGCAAGATATATAAACTCAACGCCAATACTTCCAAAAATACGGAGTTTCATTCGTTTATCTATCGCTCGTTCGATTATTGGAATAATGTTTGGGTTTAACTTGCCACTTTCTTGTAGTGATGTTAAACTTATCATTTCACTTGGTAAAAAAGAGGCATCTGATGTGTGAATTTTTTTGTCATCTACATAGGCACCAAAGTCTTTTTTTGCATAATATGCCTTGTTTTCTTTTGGAAAATAAAGATATGAAAATTGCAACTCATTTAAATCATAAAAAGCAACTTGTACAACAAAATCCGCAATTTCATTTGCAAAGTTTGTCGTTCCATCAATTGGATCAATAATCCATGTACGATCTTTTAAAGTATTTTTTGAGTGACCTTCTTCGCTTAATATGTAGTCCATTTTAAATGTCCTGTGAATTAAATGAATAATGTCTTTTTCCATGTTAATATCCACTGCTGTAACAATCGAATCTAAATCTTTGTATTGTTTAATTCTTTTGCTATCTACATTTTTTTTGTAGAGTGCAGGAATATTGTTTTTAAGTAATTCTAATTCTTTTTCGTATTTAAACACGAGCGTCCACCTGCTTTCAAGTATCTATTATATCAAACAAAATTAAAAGGTTGCTAAGCAACCCTTTAAATTAAGAAACTTTATTTTCTTTAACAACCATTAAGATGAACTCATCAAGAGATACTGTTGTTTGAAGTTGTTCACCATATTTACGATAAGTTACACAATTTGTATCACGTTCTTTATCACCTAATACAAGTTGATATGGAATTTTGTTTGTTTGTGCTTCACGAATCTTGTAACCTAACTTTTCATCTCTAAAGTCTGCTTCAACTCTTAAGCCATAACTTTCAAGAACTTCTAAGACTTTAATCGCATAATCTTTATGATGTTCCAAACTTACTGGAATTGTCTTAATTTGAACTGGAGAAAGCCAGAATGGGAATGCTCCTTTATATTCTTCTGTTAAGTATGCAACAAATCGTTCCATAGTTGACACAACGCCACGATGAATTACAACAGGTCTTTGATCATTTTTTCCGTCCTCAGAAACGTAAGTTAAATCAAATTTTTCTGGTAGTAAAAAATCTAATTGTATGGTTGATAGTGTTTGGCTCATACCCATTGCAGTTTTAACTTCGACATCAAGCTTAGGTCCATAGAAGGCCGCTTCGCCCACTGCTTCATAGTATGGATAGCCCGATTCATCCATAACTTCTTTAAGCATTGACTCTGCTTTATGCCACATAGCGTCATCATCAAAATACTTATCTTTATTTTTGGGGTCGCGGTAACTTAATCTAAATTCAAAGTTACTAATTTTAAAATCGTGATATGTTCTTAGTATTAAATCAAGCGTACGTTTAAATTCTTCTTTGATTTGATCAGGGCGCACAAATATATGTGCATCGTTTAACGTCATTTCACGAACACGTTGTAAACCTGATAATGCGCCAGATTTTTCATATCGGTGCATCATACCAAGTTCAGCAATACGAATTGGTAATTCCTTATATGAGTGTAATTCTTGTTTATAGATCATCATATGATGTGGGCAGTTCATCGGGCGTAATACTAACAGTTCACCATCACCCATATCCATTGGTGGAAACATCGAATCTTGATAGTGATCCCAGTGACCACTTGTTTTGTATAAATCAACGTTTGCCATAATTGGTGTGTAAACATGTAAGTAACCTAATTTGATTTCTAAATCTGTAATATATCTTTCAATAATACGACGAATGGTTGCTCCTTTAGGTAGCCAGAAAGGTAGACCAGCACCCACCTCTTTAGAAACCATGAACAAGTTTAATTGTTTACCAATTTTTCTATGGTCTCTTTCTTTTCTTTCTTCAAGTAATTGCAAGTGGTCTTGAAGAGCTTTATCACTAAAGAAACTTGTACCATAGATACGTGTCAATTGCTTATTTTTCGAATCGCCCTTAAAATATGCGCCTGCAAGGTTTAATAACTTGAAGTGTTTGATTTGTTTTGTATTTAATAAGTGTCCACCACGGCAAAAGTCCGTGAAATCACCTTGAGTATAAACACTAATAACTTCATCTTTATGTTCTTCGATTAAGACAAGTTTATAAGGATCATGTGCAAAAATTTGTTTTGCAGTTTCATAATCTACTTCTTTTCTTACAATGTCAAAACCTTGTGCTGCAAATTCACGCATTTTGTTTTCAATTTCGACTAAACTTTCATCATTTATAACATCTTCGCCAAAATCAACATCGTAATAAAACCCTTCTTCTATCGCAGGTCCAACACCAAATTTAGCATTAGGGTATAAAGCAATAATTGCTTGAGCCATTAGATGTGCTGTTGAGTGATTTAAAATATCTATACTTCGTTTATCTTTTTCGGTTATAAGTTCTAATAAACCATCTGATTCAAGTTTTCGATTTAATTCAATGTATTGTCCGTTAAAGCTTGCTGCTAAAGATGCTTTTGCTAAACTTTTAGCAATACTCTCTGCTATTTCTAGTGGTGTTATTCCTTTTTTATAGGATTTTACACTACCATCAGGAAATTTAATATTAATCATTTTTTTGCCTCCATTTTTAAAATAAAAAGCCCCTAGACATAACGTCTAAGGGCGAATAATCCGCGGTACCACCTTAGTTCTAGAATAAATATTCTAGCACTCATAAATCCTTTATTCGTAAAGGGATAACGGATGATATGTTTGAGTAGTAATTTATCTTTTCGTAGCTTACACCATCCTACGTCGCTTTGGGTAGATAAACGTTTGTCTCAATCATCAAAGATATTATATCACTTTTTTAAATGATTTCAAGTTAATTTGATTCATCAATCTTCAAATTTTGATTCTGTTAATGCAACATATGTTGTTAAATCTTTAATACGTTGAATAATGCGTACAGATTTTACCATATCGGTTTCATTTTTTGTATGTGCATAAAAGTTTGTTAAATCTTTCATTGATAAGTTTGAAGATATAAAAACTGGTAATGATGCCGAAAGTCGATACTGTAAAACCGGAAGTAACACTTCATCTCTAAACCATGCGGAACTGCTTTCTCCGCCTAAGTCATCAAGCATTAAAACATCCGCTTGTTTAAGTTCATTGATACGTTCTTCTAGACTACGGTCATTAAAACCTTCACGGATGCTTCTAGATGCATCTGGCATGCTTACAAATAGGACATTAATTTCTTTTTCTGCTAAAGCGTGGGCAATAGCTGAAAGCAAGTATGTTTTACCAGTTCCATAGGCTCCATAAATATATAAGCCTTTCTTATACGTGGATTTAGAAAAACCATTGATAAAGTCTTCGGCATGGTTAAAGGCATTTAATCGTTCATCATTATAGGTTTCAAAATCTGATAATTTAGCATTTTGAATGTAAATATCACTATCGAAACTTAATAAATGTCTACGAATATCGCGCTCTTTAATTTCTTTTGCTAATTTTTCGCTTGGTTTGTAAATAATCTCGATGTATGGTTCTGTAACTAATACTGGAGTATAACGATCATCCTTATTGGTATCCCTCGCTACAATGTACTGATACACAGTTAAAACATCAACATCTGAAAGTTTCAAATGCTTTGTCTCGTGATCTTCAGCTATAATATTTTTCATTTGTTCTAGCGTCACAGATTACTACCCCATTTCTTCGATTTCTTTTAAGTATTTATCAAGCCAATCTGGCTCTTCACTCTTCGTCTTTTCTTTACTAATATATTTAACTTTACGATCTTTATCAATACGTTTTACTTGTTCTAATGCATCTTCAGTTGTTTTAACACCATGTGTAAGCCAGTTATCTAAAACTTTTTCTAAATAGTTTACATTTGGAAGTATACCATTTTTATTTTTTAATATAAATGTAAGTAAGACATTTAAAACTCCAGGTTCAATCGTTCGTCTTGACATAAGTTCGTTAACTGTTGATAATGCCATACCTTGCATCTCTTTTTGTGCAAATTTTTGAACGATGACCATTGGATTAATTCTTTCATAATCGAATGTCGCATCACTGGTGTTTTTGTTTTTCGCGCTAATAACTTGATTATTTTTTTCATAGTTCAATCTTGCATACATATCAAGTGCTTCCATCGTTAATAAGTGTCCATTTGCGTTTTCATTGTATATATCTGCAAGTTCTATTTCACTTAAACCATAGACATAACCAATTTGTGCGATTTTCTCTTGTATTTTTTCATCTAGTAGTTTTGGATTTTTATGATGAGACTTGATGTGTTCTAAAAACAGTTCATAATTAAAGGAATGATTCAACTTTAATCTACCATTCATTTTACCATAAACTTCAAAATCTAGTTTTAATAAATCTGTGGCTTTAAACTCAAAGACTTCGTCAAATGACGATGTCATATTTTCATAAGTATCTAATGATACTTTTTTTGTTTCAAATATTTTCGCAAGTACTTGTACATTTTCTTCACCAATTTCTGATTCTAAGAAACGCCCTAAAATTGTATCAACTAAAAATTGTCTTGCTGTAAATGGTTGTTTAAGAATGTAAATAAAATGATTTAAATCTTGATAGGTCTCTATTAAATTAAGTGCTTCTAATTTTTTTCTTGCCTCAAGTAAATCTTTAACACGAATGTTTAATAAGTCACTTAAAAATTGGTGATTAAAATCTTTCTCATGTTCTGTTTTTGATAGTTCATTTAAAATGAGGTATAAACTAAAAGCTTCATGACCAATGAGTGGTTGGTATAAAAGACTTAAGACTTTGTAATCTAAAGCACTTAATGGTTGATTCACATGGACTTTAAACGTTTGTCTGCCTTTCATTTATTAATTTCCTCCAAAAATTGATCGATTTGCTGATGTAGTTTTTCAATTGAATCGCAATTATTAATGACAACATCCGCTAACATTTTTTTATCATTGATATCCATTTGACTATTTATACGCTTTTTAGCATCTACTTTTGTAAGTTTGTTTCGTTCAATTAATCGTTTCAATTGTATTTCTCTTGTTGTATAGATTAATACGGTTTGATCACATTTTTTTTGATATGCCACTTCAAATAAAAGTGGCATATCAATAAAGATAATCGGTTCATTTTTATGTTTATACAATTCATCTTCAATCATCATATATACACGTTTGTGAACGATTTTATTAAGAGCTTCGCGTTTGTTATTATCGTTAAAAATTATTTTAGCAAGTTTTTCCTTAAACGTTACATCCTTTGTATCAATCAAAAATGTTGAAGCTATTTCGCTTAACATTTCTTGATTCTTTTGATATAAGTTGCTTACAATAAAATCACTATCAATAACTGTGTAACCTTTTGACAAAATATATGTACTTGCAGTAGATTTTCCACTTGCAATACCACCAGTTAAGCCAATAATTTTTGTATTAACTTGGCAATTTGGACAAAAATATGTACCTCTACCGCCAACTTTGATTTTTTTAATTGTTGTTTTGCATACCGGACAAGTTTCACCTTCTTTAGTATGCACGTATAATTCATTTTGGAATAATCCTGTAACACCTAAGCTTGATGTGTAACTACGAATCGTTGTCCCACCAAGTTTAATTGCTTTATTTAATACCTTAACTGCGTTATTTATTAATTCTTTCGCTTCATCTTTATGTATTCTACTACCTTTTTTTAGTGGATGAATGCGACTTAAAAATAATGTTTCATCAACGTAGATATTACCTAGTCCGCTTATTACTTGTTGGTCTAAAAGTAATGTCTTAATGGCTCGCTCACTTTTTTTTATTGCTTGATAAAAACTATCAAAAGATATGTCTTTTGGTTCAGCAGCAAGTTTTGATAATGGGCCTTTTTTAAGATATTCACTACGTTTTAATATTTCAAACCGACCAAATTTTCGTGTGTCGTTGTAATGAACAAACTTACCATTTGACATTAAAAAGACGACATGATCGTGTTTAGTTGTATCTAGTTTATCTTTAATATAATACTTACCTTCCATACGTAAGTGTGAAATCATTACAACATCACTAAAGACAAAAACTAAAAACTTACCATATCGTTCAATATGGCTAATCTTTTGATTAAGCAAAGCATTTTTAAAATCAGACACATTACCGTTGATGATTGGTTCGTAATAAATAAAAATGTCTTTAATTGTTAAATTTTTAAGTTCCTGTTCAAGTATTGTTCTTACAACTTCTACTTCTGGAAGTTCTGGCATATTATCACCTATTCTAAATCATACCAAGTTTTACCAAGTGCATTTGATGTAACTAGTGGTACCGAAAGTTTATAGGCATTTGCCATAATTTTTGGTACGACTTCTTCCATTTCATTAATTTCATCTTCAGGAACTTCTAAAATGAGTTCGTCATGCACTTGAAGTAATATTTTCGATTGTTTTTTATTTTTCTTAATGTAGTTAAATAAATCGATCATTGCTTTTTTTAGAATATCTGCAGCGCTACCTTGAATTGGTGTATTTAAGGCAGTACGTTCACCGAATGAACGTTGTGCATAAACATTTGATTTCAACTCTGGAATGTAACGTCTACGGTTAAATAATGTTTTAACATAGCCGTTTGCTTTAGCATATTCCACAATATCGACCATATATTTTTTTATTTCAGGATAAATACTTAAGTATCGATCGATAAAGTTTTGAGCTTCTTTTTGACTGACATCAATATCTTCAGCTAAGCTCCATGCACCAATACCATAAATTATCCCAAAGTTTACGGCTTTCGCTTGACGACGTTGTTCACTTGATACGTCTTCAACATGGAACACTTCTTGAGCTGTTTTTGTATGAATATCTTCATCATTTAAGAAAGCTTCTTTTAATTTTGTAACATCCGCCATTGATGCAAGTACTCTAAGTTCAATTTGTGAGTAGTCAGCACCAAGAAGCATATGGCCATTTGATGCTTTAAAAAATTTACGAATCTTTCTACCCAATTCAGTTCGCGTTGGAATATTTTGTAAGTTTGGTTCAATTGATGATAAGCGTCCTGTTGTTGTTAGGGCTTGCATATAGATTGTATGGATTTTACCATCTTCAAAAATTGCATCCTTCAATCCTAAAACGTATGTTGAATAAAGTTTGGTTAATTGTCTATAATCTAAAATAAGTGGGATAATTGGATGTTTTGTTTTTAAAGTGTTTAAAACATCTGCATTTGTTGAATAACCTGTCTTAGTTTTCTTGCCTGATGGTAATTTTAAATCTTCAAATAAAACATCACCCAATTGTTTTGGACTTGCAACATTGAATCGTTTTCCCGCTAATTCGATAATTTTTTCTTCTAAAATATCAATTTCCTTTTTAAAACTTACACTCGCTTCGTTTAATGCTTCAATATCAACACTAATTCCTTCGTATTCCATAAGTGCAAGCACTTCACTTAAAGGTAGTTCGATATCTTTATATAGTGATAATTGTTCTTGTTCTTCAAGTGTTTTTAAAACCGTTTCTCTTAAGTCATAGATAGCTTTTGCTTTTGAAACGATATGTTTTTCGTATATACCTTTTTCACCTTGCGCTTTTTTTGCACCACGTCCATACACGTGATCATCGTATAAAACATCATCATAATCAAAATGTAAAACTGTATTCTTAAATGTTTCTTTTCCTAGGTGTGAGTCAATTAAATAAGCCCCTAGTAAAAGATCAAATGTTACATTCTCAATTGATAACTTTTGCCATTTTAAAAATACTTTAATTGCTTTAAAATCATAGGTGTATTTTTCGATTGATTCATCACTTAAGAAAATTGAAAAGTTTAATGAGTTTAATGCAAAATCGCTTGGTAAAAAGTAATGTTTTTCACCATTTGATAAACCGACACCCCAAAGTTCTGCTTTATGGTAGTTTGCGTCTGAAAACTCAAAATAAATGGCCATTTTATTTGTTAAGATTTCACTTAGTCGAATTTCATCTTCTACAATTTCAAAATCCCAATCAACTTTCTTTGTTTGGCTTATGTCCATTTTTTTAGCGAAACTATGCAGTTCATATTCTTGGAAGAATTTCATAAGTTCTTCTTCATTTACTGGTTGTTTTTTTAAATCATTAATTGTAATTTCAAGTGTTCCATTTACATCAATTGTGACAAGTTCTTTACTCAATAAAGCTAAATGTTCAAATTCAACAATCTTTTCACCAAGTTTACCTTTAATGTTGTGTTTTACTTTTAATATATTTTCAAGTGTTCCATACTCTTTTAAAAGTTTAACAGCTGTTTTTTCACCAACACCAGGTATACCAGGAATATTATCTGATGGATCACCCATAAGTGCTTTTAAATCAATCATTTGATGATGATCGAGCTCATAGGTTTCCTTTAATGATTTTGGATTAAAGCTATGAACTTCTTTCATACCTTTTTTAAGTAAATGAACGGTAATATTATCATCAACGAGTTGTAGCAAGTCACGATCACTTGAATAAATATCAACAGGAAGGTTTGAACGTTTTGCCATTGTTCCAATAATATCATCCGCTTCATATCCTTCCTTAGAATACGCTTTAACGCCAATTAATTCTAAATATTTATGAATGAGTGGAATTTGCTGAGCAAGTTCCTCGGGCATTTGTGCACGACCTGCTTTATAATCTTCATACATTATGTGTCGTTTTGTTTTTTCTTTCGTATCAAACGCAACCAAACAATCATCGTAATTGTTGTCTACGATTTTTTCAAACATATTAACAAATGCAAATAAAGCATTGGTGTAAACCCCCTTGCTTGTCTTCATGAGCTCAGCTCCTGGATATGCAGTTGCAAAATATGCTCTAAATAAAATCGAGTTGCCATCGACTAAAATTAATCTCTTCATAAATATTCCTCTCTTTATTTCATTTTATCATAGATAAAGTCAATAGTTTTCCACAGTATTTGTGGATAAATCACTTATAATAGCGTATTAAGGCTTGAATACCTTCCTTATCATACGTTACTTCATCTAGACTCTCATACATCATAATAACGTTTCTAACAAGTGGTAAATCGGTATTAGATTCTTCTAAAGCTAGTTTTAAATCTTTAACAAAATGTTTAATATAAAATCCTGGTTTAAAGTCTTTTGTAATCATTTTATTTCCGTTATTAATCGATTGCCAACTATATGCTGACCCACTATTTAAAATTTGTAACATTGTATCTATATGAATGTCACTGTTTTTTGCAAAAGATAATGATTCTGCAACACCCCAAATAGCGCCTGCAATAGCTACTTGGTTCGCAAGTTTTGCTTTTTGTCCGAGTGATGAACCACCGACATAGTTAATGTTTTTTGCAAATACACTAAATAAGTCTTTCATTTGTTCAAAGACTTCGATATCACCACCTACCATCATAGTAAGTGTTCCATTGATTGCACCAACTTCACCACCTGTTACAGGAGCATCTAAAATCTTAATGTTTTTTTCTTTTCCTTTTCTATAAAGTTCTAATGCCAGTTTTGGTGATGATGTTGTCATATCAATAACAATCGTATTTGGCTTTGCAACGTCTAAAATAATATCATAAATCTGTTTAACATCATTCGGAAAACCAAGCATCGTAAAAATAATGTCACTTTCTTTAATAAGTAACGATACATCGGTATACACTTTTGCAACATCCCTTAGTTTTTCTGCTTTGCTTGTTGTGCGATTAAATACATTAAGTCTATAGTTTTTTTGTGCGAGGTGTCTTACAATGGGACTTCCCATAACACCTGTTCCTATAAATCCAATTGTTTTCATATGTTTAATCAAAAAGGTCAGCGTCTAAACTGACCTTTATTTTTTCCTTTCCCTTTTTTGTATGATGGTTGTGGCGCCATTTGGCTAGGATTTTTGGCCATTTTTTCTAAGGTCTCTTCATCCATGTTTCCCATCTTTTTCATTAATTGCTTTTGTGTTTCTAGTGCTTGAATTAAGCGGTTTAAATCCGCAACTTGCATACCAGCACCACGAGCAATTCTTTGTCTTCGTCTTGAAGAGTTCGCAATCAAGTCCGGTTTCTTACGTTCTTCTTCAGTCATTGAACTAATGAGAACGGACATTTTATCAAATTGTTTATCATCGATTTGTGAAGCAGCGTTTTTAATTTTACCCATACCAGGAATAAAGCCAATAAGTTTTGATATGGACCCCATACGCTTAATCATTTTAAATTGTTTGAGTAGGTCGTTATAGTTAAAACTATTACTCATCATTTTTTCAACCATGTTTTTAGCTTCATCTTCATCGATTGCTTCCGTTGCTTTTTCAATTAATGTTAAGACATCACCCATACCTAGAATACGTGAAGCCATACGGTCTGGATGAAAAACTTCAAATGCATCTAATTTTTCACCTGTTGATGAAAATTTAATTGGTATGCCGGAAACTGTACGAATAGATAATGCGGCACCGCCACGTGTATCACCGTCCATCTTCGTCAAAATTGCACCAGTAGCATTTAATTGATCGTGGAAACTTTTTGCAATATTCGCTGCATCTTGACCAGTCATCGCATCAACAGTGAGTAGTATTTCTCTTGGTTTTGCGATTTCTTTAACATCGATCAGTTCTTGCATCATAGCTTCATCAATATGCAATCGACCAGCGGTATCGATAATGACAATGTCATAGCGTTCTTTTTGAGCAAATTCAAGACCGTTTCTTACAATCTTACGAGCATCCGTAATACCTTCTTCATAGACATCTATTGAAACTTGTTTTCCAAGTACTTTTAATTGCTCAATCGCCGCAGGTCTGTAAACATCCGCTGCAACAAACAATACTTTTTTCTTATATGTTTTACGAATATAAACACCAAGTTTACCGATAGCAGTCGTTTTACCACTACCTTGTAAACCAATGGTCATAATTGTTGTAAGTCCGCTTGGATTTATATTTAATTCACTTGCTTCATCACCCATGATTTTCTTCAATTCTTCATGGACAATCTTAACAACTTGTTGGCCAGGGTTTAATCCTTTTAGTATTTTTTCACCTATGGCCTTTTCTTTAACATCAGCAATGAAAGTTTTGACAACTTTAAAATTAACGTCTGCTTCTAATAAAGATAGACGTACTTCACGCATCATTTCATCGATGTCATTTTCATTAAGTGACCCTCGGCCAGTAATTCTTCGCATGGCCATTTGTAATCTTTGACTTAAACTATTTTCCATTATTCATCAATTCCTTTAAGTAATTCTAAGTATTTTACATCTTTTGATTCTATATATAAATCTAAAAGACGACGTCTTTCATTTTTTTGTTCTAGTATTTTAAGTTTTGTCTCGTAATTTTCTAAGTGTTCCTCCACTTTTTTTAAGGAGTCATATACGGCGTTACGACTAACATCATACATTGTTGATATTTCTTGAAGTGAATAATCTTGTTCATAATACAACTTAAAAAATGTTTGTTGCTTATCCGTTAATAATTCACCATAGATATCAAAAAGTGTTAACATGCGAACATTTTTTTCTAAAACTTCCATTTTATTCACCAAAGAAATCTTTAAACAATCCGTAAATATACGATTCAATATCAAACAATACTAAATCATCTATTTTTTCACCTAACCCAACATACTTAATTGGTAAGTTATATAAGTGACGAATAGCAAGTACAATGCCACCTTTTGCAGTACCGTCTAGTTTTGTAAGAATAATGCCAGTTAAGTCGGTAGCTTCATTGAACACTTCGGCTTGACGCATCCCATTTTGACCCGTCGTCGCGTCTATTACAAGTAATGTTTCTTGTGGAGCATTTGGTAAGTTTTTCTCAATGACACGTTTCATTTTAGATAACTCTGCCATTAAGTTTACTTTTGTTTGTAGTCTACCTGCTGTATCAACGAGTACAACATCAAACTTCTCCTTTTTAGCAAGCACTAATGCATCATGAATGACACTTGAAGGGTCACTGTTTGCTGGTTTTTCAAACACATAAGCCCCAGCTCTTTTCCCCCATTCGCGAAGTTGATCAATAGCCCCTGCTCTAAATGTATCACCTGCAACGACCATGACTTTTTTCTTTTTGTCAATAAATTGTTTTGCTAGTTTTCCAATTGTTGTTGTTTTACCCACACCATTAACACCGACAAATAAGTAAACGTTAATTTCGTTTTCTTCGTAGTTCAAATCCGTTTGAATAATTTCACCTTTCAAGTAAAGTTCAAACATTTTGTCTACAATCATTTCTGATAAATCTTTTGGATCGGTAATGTGTTTAATGGAAACATCTTTTTTTAATTCATTGATGAAATATATAACCGTATCAATACCAATGTCTGCTTGAATAAAAATGTCTTCTAACTCATCAAATAAATCATCATCAATTTTATTGGCTTTTTCTAAGACTAGTTTAAGTTGTCCTAGTTGTTCCTTTGTTTTATGTAACCCTAAAGCATATTTATCATCTTTTGGTTTTCTTTTAAATAATTTACTAAATAATCCCATAACTTCAACTCCAGTCTAAAAAACATTATATCATAAGATGATATATTCTTAGCATTTATCTTAAAAAAAGAAGGCATTAGCCTTCTGGTAAAGTTTTTATAAAAGTTAGTAGTTGATCGTAGTCTAAATGTTGACTTGTTTCGCTTGCATATTCTGCATAAATAATTTTTCTTTTTGAGTCTAAAACAAATACGCTACGTGCAAGTAATTTCAACTCATCAATGAGTACGCCAAACTTCATACCAAAGTCATGGAAATTATAGTCACTTAGTGTAATAACGTTTGTTAATCCACTAGCACCGCACCATCTTGCTTGAGCAAATGGCAAGTCATTACTAATAGTTACAACAAGAACGTCTTTAAATTTTCCAAGTTCCTCATTAACAGTACGTGTTTGAAGATCACACACCGTAGTGTCAAGTGAAGGTACAACACTTATGACCAAATACTTTTCTTTTAAATCCTTTAAATGAACTTCTTCTAGTTTATTATTTATGACTTTAAAATCTTCGGCTTGGTCGCCAACTTTTGCTTGTTTACCTAAGAGGGTAACTTGTTTACCTTTGAATAATACCATATTCACACTCCCTTTAATTTCATCTCTATTATAACACGAAGTAAACTTTTTTGTTTAAAAATGACTTATCAATAAAATAACCTTCCAAACAAAAGGTCGGAAGGTTTTTAAGGGGATTTTGTGTACAAAGTACACGAAATAGGGGATAAGTAGCATCCTAGTTGGATGCATTATAATGATATCACTTTTGGATGATTTTGTAAATACTTTGTGCTTGAATCAGGGCTGTTTTAGCGATTTTACGGCTATTTTTCGTCTTTTTTTATGTATTTACAGCTCGGAAAACCGCTACAACCGATAAATGCACCATATTTACTTTGGCGAATAACAAGTGGTTTTCCACATACAGGACAAAGCTCTCCAACTTGTTCAGGTTGGATTTTTTCCATTTCTTTATTTGCGCGTTCAATCATTGGCATAAAGCCATAATAAAATTTAGAAACAAGTTCAACACCACTTTTACCACTAGCGATTTCATCGAGTGCTTTTTCCATTTTTGATGTGTATTCAACGTTGATAATTTTGCTAAAGAATAGATCTAATTGTTCGCTCGTTAAGATACCTTGTGGTGTAGGAACTAAGCGCTTATCTTCATAGACAACATAATCTCTATCCTTAATTGTAGAAATAATGGATGCGTATGTTGATGGACGACCGATACCAAGTGTTTCCATTTCTTTAATAAGTGTTGCTTCATTGTATCTTGCTTTTGGTTGTGTAACTTTTTCGTGAATGATAATTTCTTGTGCATTAAGTTTGTCGTTTAATTGTATTTCTGGCAAGATTTTATCTTTTGTTTTATTATCATCATAAACTTTTGCAAAACCATCAAATCTTAATTTAATACCCTCAGTTTTATAAACATGCCCGCCGGCATTTAAAAAAATTATTGTCTTATCAAAAATTTGATTAGCCATAAAACTTGCGAGTGTTCTTTCATATATGCGCTTGTATAAGCGATACTCATCTTTTGATAAATATGCTTGTAGATCTTCAGGTCTTCGATGAATATCTGTCGGACGAATAGCTTCGTGCGCATCTTGAGACATCGCTGTTTTTTTAGCTATATACTTACCTAAGTAGTTTTTTCCAAAGTTATCTTCAATATACTTGGTTGTTTGGTTTGCAAATATTGGTGATATTCTTGTTGAATCCGTACGCATGTAGGTAATTAAACCTACAATTTCACCGTTAATTTCAATACCTTCATATAACTTTTGAGCAATTGACATAACCTTGCTTGAACTCATATTTAAATACGTAACACCATCTTGTTGTAAAGTTGACGTTATAAATGCAGGTTTTGGCTTTCTAATGCTCTCTTTTGTTTCAATACTTTCAATAATAAACGGATTTTTTGATTCTAATTTGATTAAGTCTGCTTCTTCTTTTGTTAATTTTTTCTTCCCTTTTATTACATAGTCAGCATCAAACTTATCAAATTTTGCAGTTAATTCATAGTACGTTTCTGGAACGAATGCTTGAATTTCTTTTTCTAAATCAACAATTAATTTTAACGCGACACTTTGGACACGTCCCGCTGATTTCGACTTGATTTTTCGTTGTAATAATCCTGATAGTTTAAAACCAATAATACGGTCTAAAATTCTTCTGGCTTCTTGTGAATTCACAAGATCTCTGTCGATCGGTCTTGGTTGGTTGAGTGCTTCCAATACCGCGGGTTTTGTAATTTCTCTAAATACAATACGATTTGCCTTTGATAAATCTAATTTTAGAACTTCTGCTAAATGCCATGCGATTGCCTCACCTTCGCGGTCCGGGTCGGTTGCAAGATAAACTTCTCTATCTTTAGCTTCTTTCATAAGTTCCTTAACTATTGAAGATTTACCTTTAATTATTTCATATTGTGGATTAAAATCATTTGCGATATCTAAGCCAAGTCCACCTTCACCTTTTGTGCTTAAATCTCTAATGTGACCTTTTGAAGAAAGGACAAGATAATCATTACCTAAATAACTGTTGATTGTCTTTGATTTAGATGGTGATTCGACAATGATTAATTTTTGTTTCATAATAACTCCTCATTTCATTTATATTATAAAGACAAAATCTATATTG
>DUPY01000048.1 GCA_012838065.1 Acholeplasma sp.
AAACCGCATATTGATAAAACGCCGGGACAATAGTATTTTGTGTTATAATAGTCATATGCTATCGCAAATTAATTATAGGAGGAATTATGGACGAAATGGATTATCAAGTTGATAACGATAATGAAATCAGATTATCAGATCTTATCAACATTATAAAAGAAAAATTTTGGTTTATTGTCGCTATAACTTTAGTGTTTGGTTTACTATTAGGTGGCTATGCCTTCTTTGTTGCAAAACCATCTTATCAATCAACAGGAAAAGTTATGGTTGTTGTTAAAACAGCAGCGGACGATACAAACTCAGCAGAATCAATGAGATTACTAGGAACTGTAGCCGAACTTATGGCAACCGACAGTGTTTTAGAAAGAGTTGTTGATGATTTGGGTATTCAAGATAAACTTACACCTTCGCAAATACGTTCAAGCTTAGATATAACAATTAATCAAAACGTAAGTTTATTTGTAACTGTTAAATTTATATCAAAAGATAGAGCACTTACTAAAGAAATAGTTGATTCAGTAATTGAACAGACGATTGAATTTGTTAATGAGGAAGCTAGACTTGAAACATTTAAGGATAAAATTGTTCCAACTGATGCTGGGTCTAGCCCAAGATACCATTCACCAAACCGCGTTTTATACACGTTTGTTGGTTTACTATTAGGTGGTATCGTAAGTTTAGCTATTGTCTTTATAAGGGAAGCAATGAAGAGCACAATTGAATCAAAAGAGCAAATTGAAAGATATTTAGAACTGCAAGTTCTAGGTGAAATCCCAGATTTAGACTTAAAGGAGGAGAGTAAACAATGAAAAGAAGAAAAGGCTTCATTGAATTAGACGACTATAGATATATTGTTGCTAAAGAATTACCTCTATCCTTTGCAGCTGAAAGTGTGCACAAAACACTGATCAACTTAGAATACGTGAATGTTGATAAAACACTTAAAGTTATACAAGTTTCTTCTGCTTTAACGGGTGAAGGAAAAACATCACTACTTATCAATTTAGCTTATGTTTTAAAGGAGCGCGGCAAAAAAGTATTAACTGTTGACTTAGACTTAAGAAGACCAAAAATACATCGTGTATTTGATGTTGCAAATGAACATGGCTTAACCGAATATTTAGCTGGTAAAATTACACGTGAACAACTTATTAGAGTTGATGATGTTACAGGTATACATTATGTCTTATCTGGTGAAAAGACGGTTGCTGTTACAAATATATTAGAAGCGACAAAATTAAAAGAATTTTTTGAAGAAATTAGAAAAGAATAC
This sequence comes from Acholeplasma sp., assembly GCA_012838065.1. Classification (GTDB taxonomy): domain Bacteria; phylum Bacillota_I; class Bacilli_A; order Acholeplasmatales; family Acholeplasmataceae; genus DUPY01. Next base: position 1,274 of record DUPY01000048.1, read on the forward strand.
GACTATATCTTAGTAGATGCTCCACCAGTTCTTGCAGTATCTGATGCACTATACATTAGTAAATTGTCTGATGGTATTTTATACGTGATTGCACAAGATTTCGCAAAGAAAAACGATATTAAAGAGGCGGTTCAAACATTGAAAAGAGCAGATGCTAATATTTTAGGCGCTGTGCTAACAAGAGTTAAGTTGAAGAGTAAATCCTATAAGTATTATTACAATTATGAAGACTAATGTTCGTTTTATTGACATCCACAATCACGTTCTACCAACTGTGGATGATGGTTCAAAATCTATTGAGATGTCGGTTGAAATGATTAAAAAGTATATTCACGATGGCGTAACCGATTTAATCTTAACGCCACACAATTATAATAGTGTGCAAACAAAGTCAAGAGCTGAACAAGTAATGATATTTAATCAGCTTCAAGAGGAAGTTAAAAAGTTAGAACTAACGATCAATCTTCATTTGGGTGCAGAAGTTATGTACCGCGAGCATTTGAAAATTAACTATAAAGATTTTACACTAGCAAATTCCAATTATATTTTAATTGAATTTTCGCAATTTAATGATGCATCCATTGTCGATGTATGCTATAATTTAAAAACGCAAGGCTTTAAACCGATTATTGCACATATTGAACGATATGATTATTTAACAAAAAAAGAGTATGACATTTTAAAAAAAGATGGTGTGCTTTTCCAAGTTAATGCAAAATCTGTTTTTAAAGACAGAAAAGAATGGCATAATAAATTTAAATTTTTACTAAAAAAAGCATATATTGATTTTATCGCAACCGATGCACATAACATGAGTAATCGCGCACCAAATTTGAAAGTTGCGTATGATCATGTGAAAGAAATAATTGATGAAGATTACTTAAATAAAATCTTTTACGACAATGCGAGAAAAATTATTGAAGCGGCTTAGCCGCTTTTATGCTTAAAAAATGAAAAAATATGCTAAAATAAAAACACAAAAAAAGATTTTGAGAGGATTTTCGTAACGTGAAGAAAAACCAGCTACAAACACCATTCCTAGACAAGCTAATTGAATATGCAGAAAGTCAACCCGTGTCCATGGATGTTCCAGGACATAAACTAGGAAGATTAGACAACGACTTTCAAAATTATGTCGGTGTAAACACATTTAAGCTTGATGCGAACGCACCACGTGGACTAGATAACTTAAGTAATCCTAAAGGTGTAATCAAAGCTTCGCTTAAATTAATGGCCGAGGCTTTTTATGCGGACCAAGCGTTTTTCTTAACGGGTGGTACCTCAATGGGTATTCTCGCAATGATTATGACGGTTTGTCGTGCTAAAGAAAAAATTATTATGCCAAGAAATGTTCATAAATCAGCAATTAATGCACTTATATTAAGTGGTGCTGTGCCGATTTTTGTTAAACCAGAAATTGATGATGAACTTGGTATTGCAAATCATATGTCGTTTGAACATTTTGTTCAATCATATGAAGAAAATCCCGATGCCAAAGCGGTTTTTGTAATTAATCCTACATACTTTGGTATTACATCAGACTTGGAAAAAATAATCGAATTTGCTCACCAAAAGGATATGGTAGTTTTAGCAGATGAGGCGCATGGTGCACACTTTGCGTTTTCAAAAGCATTACCAAAGTCTGCAATAAAACTTGGTGCAGACATGAGCGCAAGTTCACTACATAAAACTGTAGGTTCACTCACTCAAAGTTCAATTTTACTTACTAAGGGACCAAGAGTTAGTAATGACCGTGTACGTTCAACATTAAATATGCTACAAAGTACTTCACCAAGTAGTTTACTTATGGCAAGTTTAGATGCAGCGCGTAAATTTATGGTCATAAACGGTAAAGATGGCTTAGCAAGAACT
>DUPY01000049.1 GCA_012838065.1 Acholeplasma sp.
ATGTTCCAATATAGCAATTGCTTTTGCATGTGTTGAATCCGCTATTCTCTCTGATTCACTTAACGGTTTGTAAGTATCAACTAATTTTACATTTTCCTCATCAGCCTTTGCCACTAAACCACCACTTACAAGTGTAAACGCTTCACCTAACGGAGCCACTAAAGTAGTCATATCTGAACCACCGCTCTTCATAAAGAAGTAGTCGTGAGCACCAAATTTACTTGGAGCAACATAACTTCCATCATTATGTTTGCCTGTAATTGTGTTACCTACTGTAATTGTATGATTATTTAATCCTGGATTTGATTCTTCTGTTGCGTCACCAGCTTCATTCTGAAATGCAAACACATGGCCTGTATTACCTTCCACAGAAAGTCTTGCTGCATCAGCTGCACTAACAACAACTGTAGTTTGATCAGCAACTGCACGAATATTCTCAACAACAAAGTAATTAGTATCCGCAACCCAGCTAACTGAAGCGCCCTCTAATTTTGCTGAACTTACATAAAGATAACCTGGTGTTTGTGATCTAACTTCTAATGCATATTCAATGTATGCTCCAGAATTTCCAGCTGCTGGAGTTGAAGTGTTCATTCCAAATAGTTTTACACCATCTTCAGTAGTTAAAGCTTTTAAATCAATTCTATTATGATTTTCATGATATTTAATTTCTAAAAATTCAACAAGTTTACTTGATGGCAAGTTTGTATACCATGATTCAAAACCTGTAATATCTGCAACGGTACCACCCACGTAGCCTTTTTGTCCTTGAGCAATTCTAATTTCAAGCCCTTCACCTGCTGTAATTGTACCGCGTACTTGACCAACTGTAGCCTCATTACCTAATGTAAACCATGCAAATGTTGTTGCACCAAGAGCTACCACTGTTAAAACTAAAGTTAAAACTGATAGAATTAATTTTTTTGATAATTTACTCATTTTTCTTTTCTCCTTTTATATTTCAATTTTTAATTATCTTTTTCTTTTTATATTTAGGGTTATCCCCACTAATACCTTATTTATTTTCCTTTAAGCCTCTTACCGCTTTAAAAGTAAATTGAATTTTGACTTTGTCACCATGTACGCCGTCAAATAAATCTGCATCCCAACCTTCAATCCACACATTGATTGTAAGTCTTCCTTTGTAATACTTTAAGCCATCTTCGTTTACATCATTTGTTTCAATTAGTGTTAAGACTTTAGATGCTTCATCTAATGCAAATGGACTCGTTGAATCAAATTGCGACAACCGATAGGTTGTATTAGGAATCTCAGTTGGTAGTTTATATGGTTTACCTGTTATCTTTAATAAATAATCGTAAGCACCATATGGTTTAGCATATCCACGATGTTCATTTTCAGTTAAATCAAAGATTTTACTTAGTAGTGCATCATCATCGCGGTTATCAAAACTATCAAATCTTTGTTCATGCATTGCGACGCGCATTGCATCTTTTATATAGTACGTTCGAATATCACCTTCATGGATATATTCATTTTCATCATACAAGAACGTGTAGTTTGCACGCCATTTTCTTCCAAGTGATGTAATGTAAGTTCCATCTTTTGTAAGATCATAGGTGACTTCATTACTTACGTTATCTGCCAAATATACATCACGTTCAAGTGCTGTAGTTCTAAAGTAGAATGTCAGTGATAAATAATCTTTACCAGCAATAACTTCTTTTGCTTCTTTGATGATGCCATGATTAAAGTTTTTACCATCGATACTTGTGACATCTGTTAAATTCAAATTTTTCATTTGTTCCATAAGCAATTCGCCTGGCAAATGTTCATAGTAAGTTATTCCATCAAGTGAAATTTCTAACTTCGAATCTGAGATTGCTCCAATCTCGATACCTTCAATCGAATTTGATGTTGATAACGTTAACCAAGCATATGTTACTGTCGAGAACGCTGCAATCATAAGTAAGACGGTTATGAAAGATATTGTTACTTTTCTCATATCTCTCCGCCCTCAGCGTTAGCAATCGTTAGAACAAATGAAAGTTTAGCTCGACCACCTAACATCTCCGGTTTTGTCCGTTCACCTTCTAACCAAACAAACATTGTAAGTTTTCGTATATTGTTAGGTTTAAAGTTTTTAATTTGAGTGGTTAGGATAAAATTACTTGATGGACTTTTACCAACACTTTCGTGTTCAATTAAAATATTTGTTTCTAAATCAACCTCATAAATTTTAATCATGATGGCATCCGCTAAATCATTTATTGATTGTGTAACGTTAATAAAGTAATTCACATCAATAATTTCAGTGCCATAATTTTTTAAATAAAACGTGTATGCAAGTATTTCCGGTGTTGTTTCTGAATAATACTGACCATCTGTGTTTAAAGCAGCATCGCGATTAAGTAGCACATGGTCTTCCGTATACTCATTAGCAAACTCAATAGGCTTCATTGCTAACTTACTAGAAGCATTCGCAAAATCAGCTGTTTCGGAAATCACAATACCTTTGTTTTGTGTCTCTCTACTAATTTGAATGAAATATGTACCTGTGAACTGTCCATAAAAGGTTACGATAACAATGACTGCTAGTAAAATACTTGTTATGGTAAGTCCAATTGTGATGATTGCTTTTTTTGACTTTTTATCGCGCTTGCTTGTACCAGTTGTAATATAATCCGATATCCGCATGCAACCACCTCCTTAAGATACAAAAAAAGCCAATTATCATTATTTCTAATGACAACTGGCTACCATTTCAGGCCCTTTAGTTTTGCGTCCCTAAGTTTCCCTAGGTTTGCCTTTTACATTAAATCTTCGAAATATACGATTATGCGATATTTCAGGAGTATATTACCACACTTTTATAAACAATGCAATAGAAATGTACTAAAATTGTGTGAAATTTTCGTTAAAACACTTATTTATGCATCTTATTTCCTATTTTTCAAGCAAAAACAAATATTTTTATTCGTTTTCTTTCTTTGGATTAACTTCAACATTTTCGTTTGGTTGTGTATGTGTTTCTTTTTCATTCTCTTCTAAATCAATTGGCATAATTAAGAAATTTTCAATAAATGTCTTCAATATTTTTAAATCGATCGGTTTTGAAATCAAATACCCTTGAACATACTCAATACCTGTTGCTTGTACTTTCTTGACATCTTTTATATCTTCAACAGCTTCACAAATAATATCGACTTGTTTTTCTTTTGCATAATCAAGTAATACTTGAAGTGTTTTTTTAGCGACAAATGATTCATCGTATAAATACTTCATATCGACTTTAATAATGTCAATTCCTAATTGTTCAGCACGCTCTAAGGATCCATAATCTAATCCAAACCCATCAACTGCAAGTTTAAATCCAATAAGTTTAAGTCTCTTTAATGTGTCGTTTACAGTTTTATCTTTTTCAAACAATGCAAATTCGCCCATCTCTAGTACGATATTTTCTGGTTGAATTTTATGTTTTTTTAATATTTTTTGAAAATTAATAGCCAAAGTCTCGTCCAGCAACTGTTTCGCACTTAAGTTAATGCTTACTTTAAATGGATAAGGTAATACTTTAGATAATTCACTATAGGTTTTTAATATTGTTTCAAATCCCCATTGACCAACCCAGTGAATATCACCGGATTGTTCCATGATGTTAATAAATTTATTTGGTGCAAGCACACCTAATGTTGGATGGTTCCAACGAATAAGTGCTTCAAATCCATAAAATTTTTTACTATTAACATTGATCATTGGCTGATAATAAAGTAAGAATTCTTTATTTTCAATAGCGCTTCGTATTTGATAGAAATATTCAACAAAGTCTTCATTATCATTTTGTGACTCTGAATAAACCAAACAATCGTTACCACCGTTTTTCTTAACATTGTAAATCGCAATTTTTAACGATTCGATTAAGTCTTTTACTGTTCCACCATGTTGTGGGTAGTAACATAAGGCTATCGATGCTGTTTGTTCAATTTCAGTGTCACCATACAATTCAATCTTTTCACGAATTTCTTTTAACACATTATTTGCATACTCTAATGTTTCTAGTCGATCAAAGTTTGGAATAAATATTAAGAACTCATCCCCCTTATAACGTCCAATACTAATATCGCGAGGTAATGTTTTTTTAATACGTTGGACAATTGTTGTTAAAATCTTTTTAGCTTCTTTTTGACCAAAGGCACTACTTAAATCGCTAAAATTGTCTAAATCGACATACATTAAGGTGAAATTGCCTAAATTTCCAAGTTTTGCAATGTTACCACTAATTAAGCTATGCATGGCTGATTTCGTTAAAACACCTTCAATGTGTGTACTTTTTTCTTCTTTTGTAAGCTGAATATCTTTTTTCACCCAAAGAAAGAGTAAATATGTTAAGTATGCAAGTAATCCAATAATAAGAATTGTGCCAATAACTGCAAATACTTTATTGTCAAATAAACTTTGTAGTACAAACACTAACGTCCACCTCGCTTTTTCTTAATTACATCCGTATATAACGGTTCTTTGTTTTCATTATACTTCTTAAGTAGTTGAATTGCATCATCCATATTTACAGCTTTACTTAGTAAATATCCTTGAATAATGCTGCAATTTGCTTTATATAAGAACTGATATTGTTCTTTTGTTTCAACACCTTCTGCAATAACTTCAACATTTAAGTTTTTAGCAAGTGTTGTAATCATTCCGATAATTGCTTTTGAGTATTTATCATTTGGTAAATGCATAATAAATGCTCTATCAATTTTAATTGCGTCAAATGGTAATTCTTGAAGATATTGTAGTGAACTATAACCCGTACCAAAATCATCTAAGTGAATAACAATACCGGCGTTTTTAAGAATTTTAATTTTTTCGACAATAACATCGAAGGATGACATTAAAAATGTTTCTGTAATTTCAATAGCTATACCATTTGGTTCAACATCATACGTTTGAAGTTTATCCATAAATTCACTAATAAAACCAGCTTGTAGCATTTGTGCTGGTGAAACATTTAGTGACAACTTAACATTATATTTTTCCAGTTGTTTTGCAATCTTCAATGTTTTATCGATAACAATGCGACCAATATCGATGATCATGTTGTTACTTTCAGCAAGTTGAATAAACTCAGAAGGTGAGTTGTTTTTATATTTTTCATTTTCCCAACGAATTAAAGCTTCAAAACTTACAATTCTTTCTTTATATATATCATATTGAGGTTGAAGATACATTGTAAACTCATCGTTTAAAATAGCATTTTGTAAATCAACAGCCATTTGTTTTCTCGATGCCGTCATTAAGTCAACGTTTGAATCGTAGTACACAATTTTCTTCTTGACTTGTTTTGCATAATCCAGTGATTGAATGGTTCGATCATATATGTCATCAAACGTCAATGATTCGTCAACAGCTTGTAAATAATAAATACCCGCTCTAAGTTCAATAACTAATTTACTCTTTTCAATTTCAAGTGGTTTTTCAAAGGTATCCATAAGTTCATCAACGAACTTTCTAAGTTGGTCTTCTGTAAAATCAGCAATTGTAACAATAAACTGGTCTTTTTGAACATTGTATACCGTTGATTTCATATTTTTAACATAATCAAGAATAAGTTTTGATACATTGACTAAAGCTAAGTCTGCTGTATCAACGCCAAGTAATTGATTAATGTTTTTAAAATTAATAATATCTAATGCAAGAACACTTAAACTGCGTTTCAAGTATATTTTTTCTTTAATATCTGTTTCTAAATCTTGTTGTAAGTGATTAATGTTTGGTAAATTAGTCGTTTGATGATACAACGCAATACCACGGTAAGTTTGGAAACTTAAGTCGCGCGCTGTAATATCTTCACCAATTAATTCAAAGCCTCTTGATGAGCGAATTGGTAAAAATCGTAAGACTACTTCTTTTTCATCGTTGGTAAATAAAACATTGAAGGGTTGTTGTCGTTCGATGTTACGCATGATATCACGTGCTTCAATATTTGCATTAAAACTTAAATCATTAATCGTTTTATATTTTTTATAATCAGGTACTCTGTCCTTAAATGCTTTATTAACACGTGTAATTTTACCATCACTATTGACTTGAATAATTGGTGATTTTACATAAAAATATGTGAGTTTCGCATTTTCAATATCGCTATTTTTAATATAAATGAGTCGTTGTGAGAAGTAAATTGCAATTGAGAATGTTAAAAGAATAAGTAACATAATAAGTGCCATGATCAATATAAGTGTGCCGTATTGACGATACAAATCATCGTATTTAAATGTCATAACACCATAGATTGTTGTAACACCATCAATGACGATAGGTAAAGATGATAAAAATAATTCCTCACCGTTTAATGTAAATACTTTTATTGTTTGAGGTTCATTATTTAAAAACTTACCATCGACAATAAAGGATGATGTATTTCTTAAATAATTGTATAAATATTTATGATTATTTGTTTGCGGATAATAAATATAGTTGTCACTTGATACCATCATAAAATCATGTGTTTTATTATGCATTTTAACAAATGGTTCTACATAACTTTCAATATCAAATAAGCCTACAAGGTTTTCATGTTTAAAAACACCGTAAAACTTTGAACTTGGATAATTATCAATAATTTCATTTAAACTATAAATTGTAAATCCTTGGTCGTAATAATCACTTTTAAGGACATAGTTTTGGTTTAATGTATATTCTGCGTCATCAATAGTTATTTTGTTGTTCGTAATTTTTCCAAAGTGTTCGAAAGTTAATCCTCTTGTAGAAACAAAACTTGATTTATTTTGGGTTAAATCGGTTAAATCGTTATTAGAGATTGTTAAAAAATATGCATAATCATCAACGATCATTGATTTCATACTTTGGTTAATAGTCTCGGTAATTCGATTGGTATCATTTTTAAGTGTATCAACAACATATAGATTAGAAAACCATAGATAAAAGAGTGTGCCTCCCATAAAGACAAACACTTGGATAATGATGAATGTAACATAAAGTTTTAGTGTGTACTTCTTCATACGTATAACCTACTTCTTTTATTTATCAAAAAATTTGTATGCTTTTCCCTCTTTTTTTGCTTGATACATCGCCTGATCTGCTTCGTTAATTAATTGTACTACAGTTTCATTGTTTGTAAACATAGATATTCCGATACTTACGCTTGCAAAATACTTCCGATTATTTAAAATAATCGGTTCTTTTGCAAAGTTAATAAATGATTTTATTTTTTCTTCTAAGATATTTAAATCCATATTATCTTCAATATGAATAATAAATTCATCGCCACCGTATCGTGCGATGATACTATCGCTAAAATAATAAAATAGTTTGCGTGATATTTCCATTAATACTTCATCACCAAGGCTATGACCAAAACTGTCGTTGAATTGTTTAAAATCGTTCACATCCATAAATAAAATATAATGTTTTTTAGATTTTTCATACGATAATCTTTCATCAACTTTGTCTAAAAAATATGTACGATTGTATGCGGCAGTTAATGGATCTTTTTCAAGTAATAATAAAATGCGCTTGTTACGAGATTGGAAATCACTTAAATCTTTATAGATACCTACATAACTTAAGGCTTTAGTTTCTTCATCAATCAATGTAAAGATTTGAAGCCAAACTGGAAATGCAACACCATTTTGTTTCATATTCCACATTTCACCTTGCCAATAACCTTTGGTATTAATGCTTTGCCACATTGATTGATAAAATGCTTCGTTATGATATCCACTATAGAGCAATTTTTTTGCTCGGCGTCCAATAACTTTATTCGCTTCAAATTCTGTCATATTCAAAAACGCTTCATTGGCAAATACAATTCTTAAAGACTCATCTGTTATAATAACACCATCGTTATAATGATGAATGATTTTTTTGAAAATGGATAGTTTATGTTCATTCAATTGATTTTCAGTAATGTTTCGATATGTAATTTGCATTGCCGTAACTTTATTTTCTCTTACCGATGGTATTAGAATAACTTGGCAGTATATCGTTTCACCATGAATATCTTTAAGTGAACGTAGGTTTAATGTTTCAAATGTACTTTTTTCACTAAACAACGTATCAATTTTATGAATAACTCGCGTATCTTTTTCTAGCTCTACAATATGCTTTCCAGTAATAGATTCTTCTGTCGTTTTAAAAAGTTTTAAATATGCATCATTAGCTGCGATGACACGCTGATCTTTACCAATAAGTAAGATTGCGTCAATCGTATGTTGAAACCCATTGCGAATTAAATGACTTGTTTCATAGCCTTTCAACTCAAAAAATTTCAAACTAAAGTAAGTCCTTTGTTTGAATTCAATCTTGTCAATAAATGCAGTAAATACTTTTTTATAATCGAGTGTACTTACATTTACTGGCTCATATATATCCACTTTGTTGTCAAGTTGATCTACAATTTTAATCGCTTCATTAAGAAAATCCGTTACGATCAAACCTTCTTTAAGGTCTTTTAATACTTGGCGAGCTTCATTGTTAAACTGAATAACTTTGCCATTTTCGTCCAAAATAATGGTTGGAAATGCATTGCGCGCTTTCAGCAAGATTGTTTTTGCATAATCGTTCATTTGATTCATCACGACATCTACTCCTATTTTGAATATCCATTTATAAGAATATTATATCACTTTAACAATAATTTATAAAAAAAGATAAAAAACACACAAATATGTGTGTTTCTTAATTATTGCCAGTCACCGTTAAAAATTGAATTTTTAACAATGACGTAATCAACTTTTTTAATGGACTCAATATCTTTACCACCAGCATATGAAATGGCTGATTGTAAATCTTCTTGCATCTCTTTAAGAGTTAAATGTATTGGTCCCTTATTTGGTATTAAGATTTTTTTACCTTCAACATTTAACCTTGTCCCTTTTTGATACTCTGATGCACTACCAAAATACTCTTTCATCGGTTTTTCATTGACAATAACTGTTTTTCCTGGTGATTCTTCATGACCTGCAAACAATGAGCCAATCATGCATAGTGTTGCACCAAAGCGAATGGATTTTGCGATATCTCCGTGATTACGAATACCACCATCAGCAATTAATGGTTTGCGGGCGACCTTGCTACATCGATGTAGTGCAGCCAATTGCCACCCACCAGTACCAAAACCAGTTTTCAATTTTGTAATGCATACTTTTCCTGGTCCAATGCCGACTTTCGTTGCGTCGGCACCTGCATTCTCTAATTCTCTTACAGCTTCAGGTGTTGCTACATTACCCGCAATAACAAACGTTTGTGGTAAATAAACTTTGATATGTTTAATCATATTTATGACTAAATCAGAATGTCCATGTGCGATATCAATTGTTATATAGTCAGGAATCAAATCAAGCTCCTTTAATTTTCTAACAAATTCAAACTCTTGATCTTTAACACCGACGCTTATGGAAGAAATTAATTTTTTATGCTTCATCAATTTAATAAATGGTAGTCGTGATGCTTCATCAAAGCGATGCATAATGTAAAAATAACCATTTTCTGCTAGCCAAACAGCAAGTTTTTCATCAATAATCGTTTGCATGTTCGCTGGCACAACCGGTAACTTAAATGTGTGATTACCAAAAACAACCGTCGTATCACACTCACTACGGCTTTTGACGATACACTTATTCGGTATCAATTGAATGTCTTCATAATCAAATATATTCATCTAACTTATCCCCTTTATTTAGATTGATATTTTTATTACTTAACTATTTAATTATCTGTCTAAATTTTGAATGTTTTTTTACATATCCGCCTTGAATTACATTCACATCTTGAATGACAATTAAAGCTTTTGGATCTATTTTTGTTATAGTTTCCATAACAAGGTCTCTTGATTTTCTATTGGCGTATACCATTAAAACAACTTTACACGATGTCATACCTTTAGCTTCAGTAATTGTTACGCCAAATTGCTCGGCTCTTAATGCATCTGCAAGCTCTTGATGTTTTTCAACGCTTGTAATAACTTGAGCATATATTTTACCAAAAGCAAGTTTGCCTTCAACAATTGAACCTAAGTAAATACCAAGCGAGAAACCAACGCTATACACAATACCTTTAATTGGTGCCGTACTTAAGTCATTGATAACCGATGAGGCTACGAATACCCACAACATAATTTCAACAAAAGAAAACAGTGTTGCGCTTAATCGATAGCCTTTGTTAATTAAAATGATTCTCACAGTGCCTACAGTAACTTCAATTGTTTTTATAAGTAAAATTAGTAGCAGAATCCACCAAGACGAACCCTCAAAAAGCTTTAATAATACCATTATTTTTACCCCTATTCTTTAATCAATAATGATGAATAAACATGATTGTTTTGGTTTGGATTTAAACGATCATTAATCGCGCCAATCGCGGTTGCCACCTCACCCAATGCTACAGCGATTGTTTTTAATTTACCTTCATAACTTGTACAGTTTCCTGCTGCATAAATACCTGGTATGCTTGTTTCCATATTGGTTTTTACAACAATTCCATCATTGTCTGTTTCAATTAAAAATGTTGTGTAATTATTTTTCGAATTATTCATACCGTAAAATACACCCATGATGTCAACATCTAAAGTTAATTGCTCTTTTGATTTTTGATGTTCTAAAATAATTTTCTTAACATTGTTTCCATCATCAACTACATCTAACACGGTATAAGGTGTTAATATATTAACTTTACTTCTTAATTCATCAACGTTACCTTGATGCGCTCTAAACACGTCTCTACGGTGTATGATGGAGACATTTTTAGCATGCTCATGGGCAAGTAATGCAAAGTCCACGGCAGCATCACCACCACCTAAAACGATAATTTCTTTTTCTTTTAGGTGAATGCTTTCAGGATAACTGTAATGAACATTATCGTAATGTTCTTTGCCAACTTCTAATTTTTTAGGTGAAAATGCCCCACCTCCATTAGCAATCAACACGGTCTTTGTTTGAATCGTTTGCTTGTTTGTTGTTACTAAAAAACCTTGGTCATTTTGTTCAATGGATTGAACTTGCTCATTTAGTAAAATATTGATTTCATTTTTATATAATTCGTATTGCTCGTATAGATTTGAAACTAAGTCTTTAGCTGAAATTTTTTTAAATCCAGGCACATCATAAATTGGTTTTTCAGGATATAACGCTTGAAGTTGTCCACCAATTTCTAATGACGACTCTAATACGACTGCATCTATTTTTCTTAATCCGGCATAATATGCAGCATAAAGTCCTGCAATTCCTGCGCCAATGATTACTAATTCTTTTTCCATGTAAGCCTCCAAAAAAATACTACCTTTCTATTATACTCGAAAATATTCATTTTCTTACATGAATGCTTATTCATTATCAATATATAAGCCGGCAGTATACCCTGTCGATAATGCCGATGTTATATTAAAACCGCCAGTGTAAGCATTTATGTCTAATAACTCCCCCGCGAAAGATAGAAACGGGTAAATTTTTGATTTCATTGTTTTAGGATCAACATATTTTAAATGGATACCACCATTTGTAACAAATGCACGCTTAAATCCACGTGTATCGTGAATTTTCATTGTAAAATTTTTAAGTTTTGATAAAATCTCATAACTTGTCAAAACGTCTTCTTTTATATAATCAATAAGACGTTTTGGAACATTTTCATTTTGTAATATGTCTTTATAATCCATTGATTTAACTTCCATAGGTAAATTAACTCTTGGTATAAAGTCAATTGATACTAAAACATCTTTTTGTTTTTCAAGTAACTCAATAATGTCAAACGAAAGTCTAAGTGCTGCAGGACCACTTAGTCCAAAATGGGTAATTAATAAATCATGTGTAAGGGTACGAATAGCTTTTCCATTTTCGTTATAGACGGTCATTTTAACATCTTTAAACGATAAGCCTTGAAGTATTTTTTCTTGAATAAATCGCTCGTTTGAAACAAGTGGAACTTCTGCAGGCTTAAGTTCAGTAATTGGTTGATCAAATGCTTTTAAATGTTCATGCATGTTACCGTCTGAACCACTTTGAGGAAGTGTAATCCCACCTGTCGCAAGCACAAGATAGTCGAATGTGTAGCTCTTATCACTTGTTATGAGTTGTTTACTTACAAAATCCAGGTTTGTAACATATGTGTTTAAATGTAAATCAATCTTTAATTCATTGATTTTCCGATTTAATGCGGCGATAATGTCCACAGCATTGTCCGTTACAGGAAACATACGGAAATGATCTTCCATCTTAAGAGGACAGCCGTTTTGATTAAAAAATTCGATAATGCTTTGTGGGTTATAATTGCTTAATGTGCTGTATAAAAAACGGCCATTTTTAACGACACTTGCAATGACTTCTTCGTTTGTAACATTTGCTGTGACGTTACAACGCCCACCACCAGTAAGTCTCAACTTCTGGCCAAGCATTTTGTTACGTTCAATTAAATGAACTTGGAACGAAGGGTTATTTAATTTTGTCGAGATTGCGGCCATCATCCCTGCTGGTCCGCCACCAATGATACATACAGTTTTCATACAATACCCCTTTACCATTATACTTTATTTTAATAGGTTTATTTATGAGATGCTTTTAATCTCATAAAAAAACACTCAACAACAATTGAGTGTTAAATGATTAAACTTGTCCTGCTTTACTTTTTGATATGTTTTCCCTTAGTTCGCGTTCTAATTTTGAATAATCTACGGTATCTTTTTTCATTTGTGCAAGCCGTGCCTTATGATATGATTCGTAGTTTGCACGTGCTTCTTCTAATGTATCTCCTAAGACAGCCTCAATTGCCATAATAGTTGCAACATGATCTTTAAATTCAACAATTCCTTCCTCAACACAAGCAAATTTGCTTTTACTGTTGGAGTCGAATCGGATATAACCTTCGCCAATTGTTAAAATTGTTGGGATATGTTTATCCAAAATACCTGTTTCGCCATCTTCATTACGAACAACCAAAAAATCGATCTCTTGTTCCAAGACTTTTTTGCTTGGTGTCATAATTATAAGTTTCATAGCCGTTTTGCCTTTTCAATAGCATCCTCAATAGTACCAACCATTGAAAATGCTTCTTCTGGAAGGTCATCATGCTTACCTTCAAGTATTTCTTTAAATCCTCGAACGGTATCTTGTAGTTTAACAAATGAACCTTTAACGTTAGTAAACTGTTCAGCAACGTGCATGTTTTGTGATAAAAATAATTGAATGCGACGGGCACGATGAACAACAAGTTTATCTTCGTCACTTAATTCATCCATACCTAAAATGGCGATAATATCAAGCAATTCATGATATCTTTGAATTGTTTGTTGAACACGTCTTGCCACTTCATAATGCTCTTTACCAACGATGTGTGGCGCAAGTGCACGTGATGTTGATGCTAGTGGATCAACGGCTGGATAAATACCTTGTTCAATTAATTTTCTACTTAGATTTGTTGTTGAATCTAAGTGTGAAAAAATCGTTGCAGGTGCAGGGTCTGTATAGTCGTCTGCTGGTACATAGACGGCTTGAATTGATGTAATTGATCCATATTTCGTTGATGTAATACGTTCTTGAAGTTTACCAACTTCTGTTGCAAGCGTTGGTTGATAACCAACGGCAGATGGCATACGGCCAAGTAAAGCCGAAACTTCACTACCTGCTTGAATAAATCGGAAAATATTATCGATGAATAATAAAACGTCTTGTTTACT
The DNA here is from genome assembly GCA_012838065.1 of Acholeplasma sp. Lineage (GTDB taxonomy): Bacteria > Bacillota_I > Bacilli_A > Acholeplasmatales > Acholeplasmataceae > DUPY01. The sequence continues at coordinate 13,646 of DUPY01000049.1, forward strand.
TTCGTCTCGGAATGCTTCTGCCATTGTTAATGCTGTTAATGCAACACGCATTCTTGCACCTGGCGGCTCATTCATTTGACCAAAGACGAGTGCTGTTTTATTAATAACGCCTGATTCAATCATTTCATGGTATAAATCATGTCCTTCTCGCGTTCTTTCACCAACGCCGGCAAACACTGAAATACCGTCATTTTCATAGGCAACGTTATGAATTAACTCTTGAATAAGTACCGTTTTACCTACACCAGCACCACCAAATAGACCAATTTTACCACCTTTAATGTAAGGTGCTAATAAGTCAATAACTTTAATGCCTGTTTCCATAATTTGAATTTCACTTTGTAAGTCATAAAATTTCGGTGCTGAACGATGAATACTCATCGTTTTTCCACGTGCAAGTTTTGGTCCACCATCAATCGGTTCACCAAGCACGTTAAAAATACGACCCAATACGCGATTTCCTACAGGTACCTTAATTGGGCTCTTATCACTTTTTACTTCCATATCGCGCATCAACCCTTCGGTTGCTTCCAGTGCGATTGCGCGTACGGTACGGTCACCTAAATGGAGAGCTACTTCTAATGTAACTGTTTTTTCTTGGCCAACCTTGACAATTAATGCATCATGAATGGCTGGTAAATCATGATCAAAATAGACGTCAACAATGGGTCCAATAACTTGTATAATTTTTCCTGTCATTATTATCTCTCCTTTCTTAAACTAACGTGCCGTTAACAATATCAATAAGTTCGTTTGTAATACTTTGTTGTCTGACACGGTGATATTCCATCTCAAGTTTTTCACGAATTTGCATGGCGTTATCTGTTGCAGTTTTCATTGCGATAAGACGCGATGCATGCTCGCTAAGTTTCGCATCAACAAGCGCTCCATAGATTTTCGTTTCAATATGGAGGATTGCGATACTTTCTAACATTTCAACTGGTTTAGTCTCATAAAGATGTGGTTTATAAATACCAGTTTTTTTCTCACATTTTATTGGCAATATTTGGTCGTATTGAACAACTTGTTTTGCAGTATTTATAAAATGATTGTAAAAAACTGATACACGTGTAATTTTTTGGTCTATAAATGCTTTATATACAAAGCGAATTTGATCAATAAAAGTCAAAATTGAAATATCGTCGCGGTTAGAAATAACGTGGGTATTTACCATTGGTATTTTATGTCTACGTGCAAATGCATAACCTTTTCTACCAATAACGAGTACTTGGTAATTTTTCTTATCCTTTACGTACTCTAAGAAGTTTTTAAACAATTGATTATGATAACTACCAACTAACCCACGGTCACTTGATATTAAAATAATTAAATGCTTTTCTTCTATAGGTTCATTTATTAATACATGATGGTCAATTTGTTCAGTTGCTAGTTTCAATATTTCATTAAATTTTTGACTAAAATCCGTATATACTTCAAAAGTTTTTGTAAAAGTTTTAACTTTCGAAATCGAAATATTATGCATAGCATCTGTAATGGATGCTGTCTTCTCTAACGCTTTCAAGCGACTTTGGATTTCTTTTAATGACTTAGCCATTAGATGAACCTCTTAAGTCGATTAATAAATTCAATTATTAGACTTTCTTCAGGTAATTCATGGGTAGTTCTAATGTGATCACGTATTGTTTTGCCTTCTTCAATAATACGTAAACCTTGTTCAATTTCGTCTTCTAAAACTTTAACTTGCTTTAAGTTTAAATCATCCATTAAACCGCTTTGTAGAGCAAATAATAAAATAACTTGTGTTTCGATATTATAAAGTTCATGAACATCTTGTTTCATAATTTCCATCGTCTTTTCCCCACGGTCTAAACGACGTTTTGCATTTTCATCCAAGTCGCTACCAAATTGAGCGAAGGATGCGAGTTCACGATAGTTTGCTAAGTTAATTCTTAAAGTTCCAGACACTTTCTTCATTGCCTTAATTTGGGCTTGTCCACCCACACGGCTCACACTTAATCCCGCATTAACAGCAGGACGCATGCCCGCATAAAACAGTTCACTTTCTAAGTATATTTGACCATCCGTTATCGAAATAACGTTTGTTGGAATATAAGCTGAAACGTCACCATTTTGTGTTTCAATAATCGGTAGTGCTGTAATTGAACCACCACCAAGTTCATCGCTCAATTTTGCTGAACGTTCAAGTAGGCGTGAATGAAGATAGAAAATATCTCCTGGATAAGCTTCTCGTCCCGGTGGACGACCTAAAAGTAACGATAATTCACGGTATGCAACTGCATGTTTTGATAAATCATCGTAGACGATTAAAACGTCTTTACCTTTTTCCATAAAGTATTCTGCAAGTGTAACACCACTAAATGGTGCTAAGTACTGGAATGTACCTTCCTTTGATGCACCCGCTAAAATGACAGTTGTGTAATCAAGTGCACCTTTATCGTTTAATAATTGTACGATACTTGCCACACTGGACTCTTTTTGTCCAATAGCAACGTAAATACAAACAACATCTTTACCTTTTTGGTTTAAAATTGCGTCAATCGCAATCGTTGTTTTCCCTGTTTGTCTGTCACCAATAATAAGTTCTCTTTGCCCTTTTCCAATTGGAATAAGTGCATCAATCACCTTAATACCTGTTTGAAGCGATTCATTAATACGACCACGTTCCATAACTTGTTTTGCTGGTCGTTCAATGGGTAAATATTTTTCAAAATGTAAATTACCTTTTAAATCCAGTGGCTCACCTAGTGGGTCTAAAACACGTCCCAGTAAGTTTTCACCAACAGGCATTTCAAAAATTTGATGTGTCGCTTTAACAATATCGCCTTCTTTAATTGTATGACTATCCCCAAGTAAGATAACACCAACTCGGTGTTCTTCTAAGTTAAAAACCATACCTTTTAATCCATTATTAAAAAGTACCATTTCACCCATTTTTACTTGTTTAAGACCGTATACTAATGCAATACCGTCACCAACACTTAAAACCCTACCAATACTTTCAAGTTTAGCATCTGATTCAAAGGATTCTATTTGTCGCTTAATGACTTCTGTCATTTGCTCGATATTTAATTTTGCCATGCCAAACCTCCTTAAATAAATGCGCTCAACTCTTCAAGTTGTGCATATAATGATCGGTCAATTGTTTGACCTTGATAGAAAATTTTAATACCACCAATAAGTCTTTTATCGATGATAACTTCCATTTCAATTTCTTTACCTTCAATCCAACCCCATAATTCTTCACGAATGATTTGAATTTGTTCTTTTGTTAGTGGTTTCGCTGATACAACGCGAACGTGGGCAATTTGTTGTTGTTCAAGTGCCAATTGACGCCATTTATCATATATTACTTCATAATCATGTATTACTTGGTTATATACTAATGTTTTTAAAAAATTCAAAAATACTGGGTGGAAAGTTGATAGTTCTTCCAATAATTCATATTTTTTATTTAAATCGATAAAAGGAGACTGCATCAAAAACAACCAGTTTGGTTGTTGTTCAACTGCAGCAACAAATGTCTCAAAATCATGGAAAACTTCATCTAAACAGTCTCTTTCCATTACCAAATCAAAAAGCGCTTGCGCGTAATTGACGTTTTTATTCATTAGAATTTATCATCGATGAGCGCGTTAATCATTGCTTCATGCTCATCTGCATCAATTTCATGTTGAACAATTTTTTCTGCTGCTGCAATGGAAATCTCTTTAATCGACTGTCTAATCTTTTCATTAGCTTTCTTAACTTCTTGACGTACGTCGAGTTCAACTTGGTCTAATCGACGTTTAGCTTCTTCACGTGCCTCACGAATAATACGTTCTTTTTCAAGCAATGCTTCTTCTTGTAATGTTTTTTTGAAGTTTTGTGTTTCTTCTTTTGCAGCCTCATAGGCAGCAACAACTTCTTTTTTCAATTTATCAGCACGCATGTTTTTTTCATGAGCTTCCATTAACTCACGATTTGTTGCTTCTTGCTTTTCTTCTAAATATTTAGTTATTGGTTTCCACAAGAATATACGAATTATTACAAATAATAAAATCGTCGCAATCACTTGCATGATTACTAAAAAAGGATTTTCAAAAATTGAATATAATTCGTTTTCAATTGCTTGGGTAATATCTTGGAATATTTTATCCATTTTCCTCAACTACTTTCTTATTTACCACTTAAGATTAATGCAATAATTAATGCGTAAATACCTGATGTTTCAACCATAACCTGACCAACGATCATCGTTACAGTAATTTTCCCTGATGCTTCTGGTTGACGTCCAACGGCTTCAACTGCTTTTGCAGCAGCCAAACCTTGACCAACCCCTGCAGCACCTGCAGTTAAAATTGCGATTGCTGCACCTAAATATGCTGCAGCTCTTACAAAATGTTCATTGTATTCAGCCACAAGGCTTGCTGTTTGTATTAATAAATTAAACATGTACTAATTCTCCTTTTGTTAAATATTCTAAATCATTTTCATCTGTTTTATTTGATGCGAAAATCACGGTTAACAACACAAATACAATCGTTTGAATCAATCCAAATCCAATATCAAATAAAATGTGTAGTGGTAATGCTGCTATTGGTGAGAAATACCCCGTAATGTTATAAATCATATATAACAACGCTGCACCACTTGCAATATTACCGAATAATCTTAATGTCATTGAAATCAATGGTGTAATATCACTCATAATATTTAATGGGAACATAAATGCCATTGGTTCAAACCATGTTTTCACATGCTTAAATCCCCGACTTACCATACCTGTAGTTTGTACAGTTACAATTGAAAATAATGCGAGTACTGCTGTAACTGCAGTATATTTTGTTGGTGGATCTAATAAAAATAAACTTGAGATATTTGCAATAAATATATAGATTGCTAACGTTAATACAAATGGGGTAACATACTTCCAATGTTTTCCTATATTATTCTTAACAAAGTTGTTAAAAAACGCTATAAACGTAATAAATACTGTCAGAAATTTTGAAGGTTTATCGCCAATACGAAGTTTTTTTACTTTTGATCCGACAACGATACTTATAATCGATATAAATAGAACAATAATTATAATGGATATAATTGGATATCCGCTATTGACTGGTTGTGGATTGTTCATGTGTTACCTCCTTATCATCTTTAAATATGAGATGTCCTATAATAACGCCAACTTTTGATGCAATTAAACCAAGAAGTACTAGGATCATCACTAATATTTCACCTTGCGTCTTAAAATACGCAAAAACTAAAATAATCAATATCATAATGTATCTTATAAAGACATTAGTTACCATTTTAGTTTTATTTAATGATTTTGATGACGTTAATAGTTGTCCGTAATTGAACATGGACACTGCACCACCTAGTAAAAACCATGTGGCTTCATCAAAATTACGAATAATTAAGATAATTAAAAATCCAAGAGCTACATAAGATAATGCTATAAGTCCGATTTTATGTAGTTTTTTCATGTCTCGCCTCATTTCTTAAAAATTGAAAGATGAAAAGTATGTCTAAGAATAGCCCAACAATTAAACCTACACCCGCTAAAATCGGGGTCATCATTGAATTATCGCTATAGTATTTTTTTCCAATAAAAATACCAATAACACCCATTAAAGCAAGTGTTAAAATCAATTGTGTAGCTAATACATATATTCTAATTGCTTTTCTCATTTTTATCACCAAATATTAATTATTTCGTTAAAATATTAAACCGATTGTTCTTGGTTTAATATCATTATGAAAAAATATTTTCATTACATTTTCATTATATCACATGCATGTATTTGTCGACACTTTTGGTATAGACTTCAGGCTATATATGTATTTTTCAATTTTATTTATGTTTTTAGCAATGATAATGTATTTTTTTACTTTTTCATTATAACATAATTTCATTTTTTTATAACTTCTTAGATTGTAAATGATTCAAAAACGGTAAATTTTGGGATAATAAGTTATTCAGTTAATAAATTGACATTTAATATGAATATTCGTATAATAGTGGTATATACCACTTTAGCTAATTTGACAGATTAAACAATAAAATTTTAAAAGATGAGGAATTTTATGAAATATAAAGGTACACCAATTAGTACAGGGATTGGCATCGGAAACTTAATATTTATAGATACAAAACCAGTTTTAGTTAAAACTCAAAAAATATCTAATATTGAATCCGAGTTTGTAAAATTTGATCTTGCTGTCTCACAATCCATTCAGCAGATTGAAAACATTAAGGAAAATGCAAAAGACCGCTTATCAAATGAAACCCTTGAAATCTTTGATGCACATTTAATGATTGCTGGCGACTCAGAAATTAAGTCGAAAGTTCAAACATACATTAAAGATGAAAACATAAGTGCTGCTTATGCTTTAAATCAAGTAGCAAACGAATATATTGAAATGTTTTTAGCAATGGATGATGCATACTTTAAAGAACGTGCATTAGACATTAAAGATGTAACACAACGTTTAATTAAAAACCTTTTAAATATTCCTATTGTTGATTTAGAATCTATTGATGAACCAACAATACTTGCAATTGATGATTTAACTCCTTCGATGATCTCACAATTAAACACAGATTATATAAAAGGTATTATTACACGTATGGGAGGAAAAACATCCCACTCAGCAATTATTGCGAGACTTTTAGGTTTACCAATGATTTCAAATCTTAATGTTGAAACATTGAAATCAAATACAAAAACCATTATTGATGGTTCTAATGGAACATTAATTATCGAGCCTACAGATGAAGAGTTAGCTTTTTATTTAAAATTACATGAAGATTACTTACATGAACAACAAGAAATGTTTAAATGGATTGGTAAAAAAAGCCAAACTAAAGACGGACACGAAGTTTTACTTGTTGCAAACATTGGTTCACCAAGTGATGTTGCATATACTGAAAAATATGACGCTGAAGGTGTTGGCCTTATGCGTACAGAGTTTTTATTTTTAGATAGTAATGATTTCCCTACGGAGGAAGAGCAGTTTGAAGCTTATAAAACCGTCTTACAGTCACAAGGTGATAAACCGGTTGTCATTCGTACAATCGATATTGGCGGCGATAAAGTTTTACCCTATTTAAAAATGGAACATGAAGATAACCCGTTCTTAGGTGTACGTGCAATAAGGCTTGCATTTAAAGAATTGGAATTATTTAAAACACAAATACGGGCACTTCTTCGTGCAAGTGTCTATGGAAACTTAAAAATTATGTTTCCTATGATTGCAATAAAAGATGAATTCTTAAAAGCAAAATCGATTGTTTTAGAAATTAAAGACGAGTTGTTAAGTCAAAATGTTAAAGTCAATGACTTTGAGATTGGGATGATGGTAGAAATACCTTCGAGTGCACTGATGGCTGATGATCTTGCAACAGTTGTCGACTTTTTCTCAATTGGAACAAATGACTTAATTCAATACACGATGGCCTCTGACAGAATGAACCCACATCTATCATATTTATATCAACCATTAAACCCCGCTATCTTAAGATTAATCAATATGGTTACATCAGCAAGTAAAAAACATAATCTTTGGACTGGGGTATGTGGAGAAATGGCATCGGAAGTTCAAAATGCTTTAATGTTAATTGGTTTAGGTGTTGAAGAACTTAGTATGTCACCTGCAAATATACTAAAAGTTCGAATGGCTTTAGCAAAATACAATTATAAAGATTTACAAGCTTTAGCGCAAAAAGCTTTAACATTATCAACAGAACATGATATCATTATGTTGATAGACTCATTTATAGAAAAAGGAGAGTAGTCAAATGGAAAGAAATTTTGTTTTAACAGCACCACATGGGTTACATGCTAGACCAGCTGCAAACTTTGTACGCTTTGCATCAACATTGCCAGAAAAAATTACAATCAAATTTAACAACATCGAAGCTGATGCCAAATCAATTATGGCAGTAATGAGTTTAGCGGTTCCTGCAAAAGCTGAATTTGCGATTGCTGCTGAAAGTGTTGAATCACTTGATAAAATCGAAGCTTATTTAAAAGAAAATAACTTAATTTAAAAAAACAAAAGGCTACTAAGTAGCCTCAGGCTGTAGACAAAGTACATTATTTTCGGATATTGTATTTTTTTATCTTTTATAATAAAATATAGATGTGAGAGTACCAGTTTAAAAAGTGCGGCTTAGACTGCTTAAAAACACTTAAACCTAGAGTTTGAACAGTGTTCTGAGTACTCTCCTTTTATTTTTGTCATCATAAAAAACTTTTACCTATATATTTTTATATAGGTAACATGGTAAAATAATAACAAAGGTTGGTGATTTTATGTTAACAAGACATCAAATGAACAATCGCGAAAACATCTTCATCATGGACATGGATAAACTCGTTCCAAGCAATCATCTTGTTAGAAAAATAGATAAAGCGATTGATTTTAGTTTTATTTATGATATTGTAGAAAATTTTTACGCTGACGATATGGGAAGACCTTCTATAGACCCAGTCATTTTATTTAAGATTGTCTTCATCCAATATTTATTTAATATCAGATCCATGCGAAGAACAATTGAAGAAATCGAAGTCAATGCAGCATATCGATGGTTTTTAGGATATGATTTTAATGATGTGGTTCCACACTTTTCAACCTTTGGGAAAAACTATGTACGTCGTTTTGAAGGCACTTCTGTTTTTGAGGAAATATTTAATACGATTTATATCAAGCTATGAAATTAAAACTTGTTAAAATGGATAATATATTTGTCGATGCAACACATATCAAGGCATACGCAAATAAAAGGCAAGTCATCGATATCTTAATCAATGATTAGACTAACGGGTATGTAGAAGTCCTACAAAAAGAAATCAATGAAGTTAGAAGTGAAGAAGGCAAACAAGAAATAGACTTTAATGAAGCAAAGAAAGTAACAAAGAGCCTAACTGATCCAGACTGTGGTATGTTTCATAAGGGTGAGAAAGAAAAACAACTAGCCTATAGTAACCAAGTTACAAGTGATGAAAACGGATGGGTTTTAGCATCTCAAATATTTCCAGGTAACCTACACGATAGTCAAACTGGACTTGAAACAGTCATTAATTATATAGAAGCTCATGAAGAAGTTGATATGGCGGTCATGGATTCAGGATATGATCATCCAGTATTACTTCATGAATTGTTTAAAAGGGGTGTCAAACCAGTTATCCCTTATAAAAGACCTAAAGGAAGAAAAGGAATTGGTGGATTATCAAATGCCTTATACCTTACAAAAAATAGATTCAAGTATATTGAATTCCATGATTATTATGTTTGTCCAAACGAAAAAATCTTAACGTATAGAGGCATCAACAAACAGGGGTATAAAGCATATAAAACAAAAACGAAAGATTGTCTAAGCTGTCCTTTTAAGACTCAATGTACGAATCAAAAAACAAAAGTGATACTAAGACATTTTTATGAAGCAGATAGTGAAGAAGCGAAACTGATTCGACTATCTGAGGTTGGAAAAGACATATATCCGAAAAGAAAAACATCAGTTGAAAGGGTGTTTGGGATTTCAAAAATGAATCATTGCCTGGGATTTACGTTTCTTAGAGGACTTAAGAAAAATGAGGATCGAAGCCTCATGATTTTAAGTATGTACAATTTGAAAAAGTTAGCCACAATCATGTGGTAATATCTTTACGTTTCAACTGAAATTGAGTGAAAAACTCTTTTTTTTATACTTTAAAGAAAAAAAGAACATCTCAAAATGAGATATTCTTCTTTAAAAAACTGTTTTTGTCTACAGTCTGAGGCTACTTAGTAGCCTTTATTTTTTCTCTTGATTTTACGAGTGCTTCGTAAACTCCGTGTTCTGTGTTTGCCTCAACAATATAATCTGCGATTGCAAGTACATCGTGATGTGCATTTCTTGGCGCGAAACTTACATCTGCCTCCTTTAGCATTTCAACATCATTTAAGTAATCACCAATTGCGTAAATTTTGTAATTTGTAATATTCGATAGTTCTAATGCTTTTCTAATACCACTTGCTTTATTTGTTCCTTTATTGATTACATCGATAAAGTTCACGCCTGATGGTTGAATATTCATTTTGTCAAACGTTTTAAATTTCTTTAAATCTTCTAACACATCTTTATGGTGTTCTTTGCTGACAAAGAATACCATTTTTGTAAATTCATATTGGTCTAGATTTTTTAAAGAAACAACGCGATGTTGGAATGTCACTTCACGAGTTTTTGTTACACCATTATTTTCAAACATAATATTTTCATATGGTGTTGAAAAACATGGAATAATATGTGGTTTGTCTTTTGCATATTCGAGCGCTTCTTTTACATACTCTTTATCTAAAGTATCTTTATACAATACTTTATCTTGCTTAACATCGTAAATAACTGTTCCATTTGACAAAACAAATGGAAGATTCGATTTAATATTTCCCATGTATAATTTCACATCGGAAACATTTCGTCCGGTAGCGATTGAAAAAAAGTGTCCTTCATTCATCCAAGCGATCGCTTCATTAATGCTTGTTTCTGGTGCATGAACATATGGTGTATAAATAAATAGTGTGCCGTCTAAATCTGTATAAAAAACATGTTTCATTATAATTTGTGCCCTTTCAAGTATGTTTGAACTTCTCGTATTGCTTCTTTGCTAATATTTTCATTATTGTTTTTATTATATTTAACGCCTGAGCCCATATGAATTTCCATAGGTTTAGCATCTTGTATAAATCGATCAACATTATCTAAGTATAATCCTGAACCCGGTAGAATGATGATTTTATTTTTAGATTCTTGAATCATTTCTTTAATCACATCAACTGCATCAGTAACTTTAGGTTTTCCACCTGAAGTTAAAATGCGATCAATATCGTATTTTAATAGTGTTTTTAAAGACTTCATTACATCGTTTGATTCATCAATTGCACGGTGGAATGTTAAACTTAGGTGTTCCTTAGCATGGATAACTTTTTTTAATAATGCTTCATCGATTTCACCTTCGCAAGTTAGTGCACCAAATACAATACCATAAGCCTTTGTTTTTTTAATTTCTTCAATATCTCTTAATATAACTTCTTCATCATATTTGTCATAGACAAATGATTTTGCGTGAGGTCTTACCATTACGTTAACTGGTATATCTACGGTATTACAAACTTTTTCTATTAAGCCAATTGATGGTGTTAATCCACCAACTTCAATTCCTGTAACTAACTCAATACGGTCGCCACCATATTGTTCAATATCAATAGCATCTTTTAAAGTGACTGCAATAATTTCTAGCATAAACAAACCTCCTACCATATAAATAGTATCAAAGTAACGCTAATAATACAATTAAATGAACAAATATCATTTTTTTTACACATTTCTTCATATATGTCTTGATTTTTTTTGAAAGCGCTATTATAATAGACTTAAAGCGTGGTATATACCACAAAACAAAAGGGAGGATTTTATGAGCAATTTTTGGAGTAAAACAAAAGACGTTTTATCACAAATCTTTGGTTACTTACAAAGAATTGGAAAATCGTTAATGTTACCTGTTGCGGTTTTACCGGCTGCAGCAATTTTACTCGGTATAGGTTATTGGATTGACCCTGCGGGTTGGGGTGGAGAAAGCGTAGTTTCTAACTTCTTAGTTAAGTCTGGTGCTGCGATTATCGACAACATGTCAATCATTTTCGCTTTAGGTGTTGCGTATGGTTTATCTAAAGATAAAGACGGCGCTGCTTCTATCAGTGGTTTAGTAGCATTCTTAGTATTTACTACTTTACTATCAACTGGTTCAGCAGCGAACTTCTTAGGTACACTTACAGATTCACAAGAGTTAGCATTTGACAAGATCAACAACCAATTTATTGGTATCGTGAGTGGTGTTATTGGTGGTCATGCTTATAATAAATTCAGTAAAGTTGAATTGCCAAGAGCATTAGCATTCTTTAGCGGCCGTCGCCTAGCTCCTATCATGACTTCATTCATTACAATGATTCTTTCAATTCCATTGTTGTTTGTTTGGCCAATATTCTTTGGTTGGTTAGTATCATTCGGTACTTGGATGTCAGGTTTAGGTGCATTTGGTGCTGGTTTATTCGGTCTATTCAACCGTCTATTAATTCCATTCGGATTACACCATGCACTGAACTCGGTATTCTGGTTCGACATGATTGGTATCGCTGATATTACGAATTTCTTAAATAACACAGGTACTGCTGGTGTTACTGGTATGTATCAAGCTGGTTACTTCCCAATTATGATGGGTGGTTTAATCGGTGCTGCATTAGCAATGATTCACACTGCAAAACCAGAAAAGAGAGAAAATGTCGCAAGTATTATGATCGCTGCTGGTTTCGCTTCATTCTTAACTGGGGTTACTGAACCTATTGAATTTGCATTCTTATTTGTTGCTCCATTACTATTCGTAGTACATGCTGTATTAACTGGTGTAAGTATGTTTATCGCTGCTACAATTCCTGCGATGTCAGGTTTCGCATTCAGCGCTGGTTTAATCGACTTAATCTTACAAGCTAGAAACCCACTTGCAGTTAATTGGTGGATTTTACCAATCTTAGCAGTTGCATTTGGAGTTATCTACTACTTCTTATTTAGATTATTAATTGTTAAATTAAACATTATGACTCCAGGTCGTGAAGATGATGATGCTGTTACAGAAGGATCAGTTAAATTATCACACTTTGAAAGAGCTCAAAAATTCTTAGCTGCTTTAGGTGGAAAAGAAAACATTACTGAATCAGATCATTGCATCACTCGTTTAAGATTACGTGTTGCTAACCCAGATTTAATTGACGATGCTGCATTAAAAGCTGCTGGTGCAACTGGCGTTATGAAACAAAAAAACAACGTTCAAGTTGTTGTTGGTACTCAAGTTCAATTCGTTGCTGACGAATTTGATAAACTAATTAAATAAATAATTAAATAAAATACAATAAAATAGGGTACGAGGAAGCAGTTATACTTCCTCGTATCTTTACATTGAGGTAACTATATGAAAATTAATTTTAAAAAGCCTTTAAAAGGCGTTATAAAAAATATTACTGAAACTCCAGATGAAGTATTTTCATCAAAAATGCTTGGACCTGGTTTTGTAATTATTCCCGAAGACGGAACTGTAACAGCACCAATTGATGCTGAAATTGTTACCGTATTTCCTACAGGTCACGCAATTGGTTTAAAAACCAAAAAAGGACTTGAAATCTTAATCCACGTTGGACTTGATACCGTCGAATTAAAAGGAGAAGGTTTCACGCTGCATAAAAAAGTCGGTGACAAAGTAAAGACTGGTGATATTTTAATTACATTTGACTTAGATTTCATTACAAAGAATGCTACTTCTAGTGCCACACCGGTAGTGTTTTTACAAAAGAATGATGTTAAAATAGTTAAGGAGCATAAAGATAGTTTAACTTATACGCTAAAAATAGAGTAGGATGATGCTAAATGCAATTAAAGTACCAAGCGGTCTATGATTACATAAATGAGCTTATAAACAACCAAGAACCAAATACAATGATTCCAAGTGAACGCGTTTTATCTGAAACGCTTGATATTTCACGTATGACTGTAAGAAAAGCCATCGATATTATGGTTCAAGAAGGCAAACTGTATCGTAAAAATAATATTGGTACATTCGTTTCTGATAACCGCTTATACAAAATATACAATACACTTACAAGTTTCAGTGACGAAGTAAAAAGTTCTGGGGATATTCCAGGTAATATTGTCTTGAAGTTTGCTAAAATACCTGCACCGGAAAAAATCGCAACAAAACTTAATATCCCTAAGGGTGAGTTAATTTATGAAGTAATTCGCGTTCGTTTAAAAAACGATGCGCCTTTGCAAGTTGACTTCTCTTATATTCCTGCAGATATTATTTACTTGGACGAAACAATCGTTCAAGGCTCAATTTATGAATATATTCGCAATGAATTAAAACTTGAAATTTATACTTCTATCAGAAGAATTGTTGCTGTTGGTATGCCTGAAAATTATGCACATCATATTCATTTAAAACCAAACGATCCAACAATAATGGATGAAAACGTTGCATACTTAAAAAATGGTCGAATTTTTGAACTATGCATCAGTTATAGAAACCAACATAAGTATGAATTAATTATCCAATCTTGGAAATAAGGAGAAAATTATGACAAAACGCATATTAGATATTCGTCCAAACGAATTTAAAGATTTAACAAAAGATGATATTATCCAAAGCATTAATGCAAGCGAAGGTCGCACAATGGTGTCTGAAGTTATTTGTGCTGCAATGCCAATGCTTTACGATGTTTCAAATGCAGAACTTGCTGCATCGCTTGGTGCAGATATCATCTTACTAAATGTTTATGATGTCAATAAGCCTTATTTAATGGGATTTGAACCCCTACCTAATAAAACAGTTGTTGAAAGTTTAAAAGAAAAAGTCGGTCGCGTTATCGGTATTAACCTAGAACCTGTAGATAATAAAGAAATGTTAGAAAAAAAGGACACAATCGATACTGGTCGTACGGCTACAGCCGAAAATGCACGACTTGCATATGAACAAGGTGTTCAATTGCTTGTTTTAACAGGTAACCCAAAAACTGGTGTTTCAAATGATGCAATCATTAGTTCACTAAAAGCTATTCGTAAAGAACTTGGTGAAAAATTAGTACTTGTGGCTGGTAAAATGCATAGCTCGGGTACTGCAGGTGAAGCAAGTTCTCGAATCATTGATAAAAAAACAATTAACGATTTCATCGAAGCTGGCGCAGATATTATTTTAATTCCTGCTCCAGGTACTGTTCCTGGTATTACTTTAGAATTTGTTAAAGCGATGACAGATTTTGTACACAGTAAAGGTAAAATGGTTCTTACAACGATTGGTACTTCTCAAGAAGGAGCAAGTGTTGAAACGATTCGTCAAATTGCATTGATGTGTAAAATGGCCGGTGCTGATATGCATCACATTGGTGATACAGGCTTCTTCGGCATGGCTGTTCCCGAAAATATATTTGAATATTCAAAAACAATTCGTGGTGTGAGACATACCTATCGAAGAATGGCAATGAAATAAGAAATCAAAAGCAGAAACTAAAAATTTCTGCTTTTTTTATGTTTTATCATACTTTTTACAAAAAAATATGCAATATATTTCATTTCAAAATTAGTTTGATGTTAAAATTAATTGAAATCTATATTTTTCGGGAGGAAAAATTGATGACAAAAAGACACAAAGTTATGCTCGTTATTGGTTTAATTGTAACCTTGGTATTGATTTTAGGTATAGGTGTCGCTTCCGCATTTAATAAAGCTACAAAATATAGAAACGATATTTATAATAATCGTGCGTTGATTGTTGTTGCTGTTGAAGCACGTTTTGACAAACTTGAAGAATTGCTTACCGCATTAAATGGTCTTGAAGATCACGTTGAAACACAACTTGATAAAATAACAGAAGCTCGTAAAGCATTCACAACCGCAGATGCTACGGAAATTGAAGAAACTTTCGAAGAAATTGAAAGTGGCGTTAATTTGATTCGTATAATGATTGAGGATAATCCAGATAGTTTTATCGCAACAGCTGCATATAACAACTATATGGCTGAAATTACTGCGACAATTAACGCGATAACATCAAGTAAAGTTATGTATAACGATGCCGTTACAGCATACAATACATTTATACAAACTTTTCCAAGAAACCTCTTCTTATCAACTTTTGGATTTGACAAGATGGATCTTTACGAACCAAACATTTTAATTAACTAATTTTATGAGTAGACGTAAGTCGATATTATTTATACTAGGTTTTTTTGTCTTACTTGTTCTCATTGGATGTTCAAGAAAGCCAAAATACACATACTTTGGACCTAGCCTTGAATTTTATATTAACGACAAAGCAGATGCGTTTTTACGCTATACACAATGGAATATTTATATCAACGGTGAATCTTTATATGAGGAAAGCTTGGTCGATAAATTCATTCCAGAAAATATAAAAGGTGCACAAGTTGTTGTCTTAACCCAAGATATTAACGCGCCCAGCATAGATACTACGCGCTTATTTAATGAGTGGGGCATTGGCAAAAACAATATGGGTATTTTACTTGTGCTCTATTTTTCAACCGACGACGAATTACCCGAGTTTGTAAGTATTACCTCAAACATCGGACTTGGCATGATGGGTTATCTATCAGCATTTGAATTAAATGATATGATTGATACACACTTTTTTCCGGAGCTTGAAAATTCAAACTATGAATTAGCGACACTTGTTTTATACCATGAAATTATTGGTTTTATTTACACTGAAATTTATGGATATACAAGTTATACTTATAATTACGACACTTTTGTTGAGCGTCTTTATGATATGATGGAACCTCTTCCGTCAGAGAACAGTTTAAATCGCGGTCTTTTTGGATTGGTTTTATTTAACGACTTTCCGCTTTGGCTGTTTATTTTAATTGTATTATTTATACCAACGCTTGGTTACATAGGTTTTTCAATCACCGGCAAAAGCCGTGGCGGTGGTGGACGTTCGATTGGTTATTGGTTTAATCGAAGAAAGTAATTTACTTTAATAAAATACGCTTAACATACACTTGTAATTTGGGAACGACTTCTTCCATAAACCACGGATTTTTTTGTTGCCATCTGAAGTTTAAGGGCGACGGATGTGGTAAAACAAAAAATCTTGGCAAATAATCTTTATAGCATTTAATACGCTCAGTTAAGGTTTTATGATCCTTCAAATAATATTTTTGTGAGTATGAACCTACTAAAATAATAAGCTCTACATGTTCCAAATGTTTTAAAATCTCTGGATGCCATTTATCAGCAAAACCTTTTCTTGGTGGTAAATCTCCAGTTTTACCTTTCCCGGGATAATAAAAATCCATCGGCATTTGTCCAAAGACATTTACATCATAAAATGTTTCTTTTGACACGTCTAACCAACTTCTCAATTTATCTCCACTTAAATCATTCCATGTCATAGCGCCTTGTTCAGCTTTCGTGCCTGGTGCTTGTCCAATAATTAAAATTTTTGAATTTTCATTTACTAAAAAAAGTGGTTTTAAACCTCTATCCGTATAAGACTTATTCATTGGATCATTCATAATATCTAATTGGATACGTTTATAAAAATCAAGAGCCATAAGTTCACATCCTTATGGCTCTATTATATATGATTATGTTTAAACCGTAAATTTATACGTCTAGGTCCAAGTAAATAATATCATCTAAGTTTAATGCTATTCGATTTTTTAAATGAAGTTTTCTATGGATAGGATCAAGTTTTTTGACATAGCCATAAAGTGTTTTAATGAAACCACCTTCATAATAGTGAATATTCAACTCTAAATTGCTTGTTATAGCTTTTTCTAATGTTGTATCTAGGTATTCTAATTGGTCGCTTGATAAGACCGGTTTATCGCGTTTTAAGCGATTGCGAATCATATCCTTAATTTTATCGTTTAATCCAGCAAGCGAATCAAATGGTGCCCATTTAATAATTCCACGATCTTCATACATGATGACCACCTACCTGTTCATTACGTTTTTTAGCAGTCGCATGTTCTTCAAGTGATGTAGCCCGTAAAACTTTATTTTTACCGAAGCGCTGTTTTACTTTATCAAGCGTATATTCAAGATTGAATGTTTTTTCTAAAGTATCAACATCTTCGAATAAGGATAATTGTTGATATTTTTGTTCACTTAAATTACTTAACTGAATACCAACATTTTTAATTGGATAGTTCTCATAATATAAGTCAAAGAGTAACAGACATGTTTCAAAGATTTCTTTCGTACTTGATGTTGGCATATCGAGTGACAATTGTCGTGAAAAACCTTGTGTATGGGTTGCATCTCCAATCATTAACCCAATGGTCTTACATACCTTTTTTGATAGTCTTAAGCGCCTTGTCACTTCATCCGTCATTTCTAAAATAATTGTATAAATTTCTTTAGCATTGTATGTTTTAGGTAAGACTTGACTTGTACCAAAAGATTTTGGATTATTTCTTAGTTTTCCTTTTTCTTGAATAAGACTCATATCAATACCATTGGCATGATACCAAAGTTCTAAACCCATAACGCCATAAATACTTTTAAGTTTATTTTTATCGTATTTGGCAAGGTCTTCTATTGTAAAAATACCGAGTAAGTTTAAGTTATGCTCCATTCGATGTCCAATGCCCCACATTTTTGACAACGGCTCAATTTTATGCAGTTTTGTTTCGACATCATCATATGTCCATTCAGCGATATTATAACGTGTTTTTTTCGCCTCAATATCCATAGAAACTTTAGCAAGTAACATGTTTGGTCCAATCCCACACGTAGCTGTAAGTTTGTATCGATGATAAATTTCATTTAAGATTTTTATAGCAATTTCATAAGCACTCATTTTATAGTAACTTAAATAGTGTGTTAGATCTAAAAAGGCTTCATCAACAGAATAAACATACAAATCTTCTTCACTTACAAAATCTAAATAAATATCAACGACCTTTGTTGAATACTCCATGTATTTTGCCATTTGTGGACGGGCAAAAATAATATCAATATCTTTTGGCAAGTCTTTGACTCGGCATCTAGAAGACACACCCATCTGTTTTAAATATGGTGTTACAGCAAGTACAATGGCATATTCGCCAATAGACTTGTCCGCCACAACTAACGGTGTTGTAAATGGATCTAGTCCTCGTAGTACACACTCAACAGAGGCATAAAACGATTTTAAATCGATACATAGAATTTTTTTATTTAATTGATAATCTTTTAAATTTTCTATCGTTATCCCTCCCTTGTGTCTCAATTATATTAAAGGACATCCGTGAAAGCAATATGAAAACAACCGTCAAATTTTTATCATTTTATCAACTTATTTGATTAATCGCTTAACAACAAACTAATCCACAATTTACAAAAAAAACGCTGTTTTTGTATTTTCAAAAAACAGCGTTTTGTCTATTTAAATTAAATATAAACTGTAACTTTTTGAACTTCTTTTGTAGCTTTGTATGGTACGACATTGCTATACAATTTCTTACCATTTAACTCTAGACCTTTATGTTCACTTCGTAAAACAGTTATTTCATAGGTTGATTCTCTAAAGACTCTTGTAATTGTAACACGATCAAGATGGCTTGGTAAAACTGGATCAATTCTTAGGCCATCAAATTCTGGATGAACACCTAAAATATATTGAGAAATTGCTACAAAGTTCCATGCTGCTGTACCCGTTAACCACGAGTTTTTAGCCTCGCCATGACGTTTCGCTTCTTTTCCTGCAATCATTTGTGAGTAAACATACGGTTCAGTTCTATGAATATCGGAAACGTCTTCCAAATATGCTGGTGCGATTTTTCGATATACTTCAAATGCTCGGTCAGCACGACCAACAACTGCTTCTGCACAGGCAATCCATGGATTGTTATGGCAAAAAATACCACCGTTTTCTTTATAACCTTCTGGATATGATGAAATTTCACCAAGTTCTAAATGATATCGTGAATAAGCAGGATAATTTAATACCATGCCATATGGTGTATCTAAATATTCTTTTGCACTATCTAATGCTTTAACTGCCATGCCATTTTTAATACCAATACCAGCCATAACACACATGCCTTGTGGTTCAATAAAGATTTTACCTTCCGCATTATCTTTAGATCCTACTTTACGTCCGTATGCATCATATGCGCGTAGGAACCATGCACCATCGTAACCTGTCTTTTCAACGGTATTTACCATGCTATCAACATGTTTTTTTACATAGTTTGCTTTATCATGTTCATGTATTTTTTCTAATAGCTCATGAAACTTATTTCCAGCATAAACAAATAGCCCTGCAATAAAGACACTTTCAGCAACCTTGCCATCACCTTTATTTTGAACCGTTTGAAAAGATTCACCCGGTTCATCTGAAAAACAGTTTAAGTTTAAACAATCATTCCAATCGGCACGTCCAATAAGTGGTAAGCCGTTTGGTCCTAAATTTAAAGCAACTTTGTCAAATGCACGAAGTAGGTGTTCTAACATCGTACCTTTCATTGCTGGATTCGATTCATACATAACTACTTCATTCAATATACTAAAATCTCCAGATTCTTTAATATATTGAACAGTCGCAAGTATTAACCAGTTTGGATCATCGTTAAATCCTGTACCTAAATCGGTATTACCTTTTTTTGTAAGTGGTGAATATTGGTGATATGCACCGCCGTCACGTAACAAGGTTGATGCAAGGTCTAAAAGTCGCTCACGCGTCTTTTTAATATCCATATGCATAAATCCTAACAAATCTTGGTTAGAATCTCTAAAGCCCATGCCGCGACCTACACCAGATTCAAAGTATGATGCACTTCTACTTAAGTTAAAGGTTGTCATAACTTGATATTGGTTCCAAATGTTAACCATGCGGTTTAATTTTTCATCACTTGATTCAATTTTGTATTTTGATAAAGTTTCATCCCAAAATTGATTCAATTTATTAAAACTTTCTAAAACTTTTTCTTTTGTATTGAATGCTTCAATCAGTTTATAAGCATTTTGTTTATTAATAACTTTATGTGAACTAAATTTGTTTTCGCGGTCATTTTCAACGTAGCCTAAAACAAAAATAATTGTTTTTTCTTCATTTGGCTTAAGTGTTAATTTCAAATGATGGGAAGCTATGGGTGCCCAGCCATCAGCAACACTGTTTTTACTCATACCACTTACAACAACATCAGGACAACTAATATCATTATATAAACCAACGAACACTTCTCTATCAGAGTCAAACCCCACGATATCTTCATTCACATGATAAAACGCATAATGATTTCGTCGTTCACGATACTCTGTTTTATGATAAATGGTATTATTTTCAACTTCAACTTCGCCAATTGAAAAGTTTCTTTGAAAGTTTGTCATATCATCTTGTGCATCCCAAAGTGCCCATTCAACATATGAAAACACGTCAAACATCTTTAAATGATCACTCTCGTTTTTAAATGTTAACATATGTATTTCGCACGTATGCCCCTTTGGTACAAAACTCAATTGAGTTGCTAGTAAGCCGTTTTTGCTTGTTTTAAATTTTGTATAGCCCATACCATGACGCACTTCAAATGAATCAACTGGTGTTTTTGTAGGCTTTACACCAATGTTCCATATATTATCATTCTCACGAATAAAGAAATATTTTCCTTCGTTATCTATAGGGACATTGTTGTAGCGATATCGTGTAATACGACGTTGTCTTGCGTCCTTAAAGAAACTATACCCACCGGAAGTATTTGACATTAATACAAAGTAATCATCGCTTCCTAAATAGTTAATCCAAGGATAAGGTGTGTAAGGTGTATGTATAACATACTCCTTATTTTTGTCATCAAAGAATCCAAATTTCATAATGATATCCTCACTTTTCTAACCCTTAACACTACCAGCTGTAATTCCCTTAATAATGCGTTTAGAGAATATTAGGTATACGATAATCATTGGGACAATTGCCCATGCCATTAACATAAAGTTTTTACCAGTATCAAATGTATCTGGCGATGAAGCACTTAAGAGTGAAATAATTACCGGAACTGTTCGCTTATTACTACTTTGAATAATAAGTGATGGGAAGAATAAATTATTCCAACTTGCTACAAAGGCAAAGATAAACTGTACCGCCATCGCTGGTGATAAAATTGGTAAAACAATTTGATTGAATGTTCTAAATTCGTGTGATCCATCAACACGAGCTGCTTCTATGACTTCGTACGGTAAGTTTGAATCTAAATATTGTTTCATAAAAAATACCGTTGTTGGTGATGCAATTGCCGGTAATATAATTACCCAGTAATTGTCAACAAAGTTTACTCGATAAAGTATGGTTACTAAACCAATACTTGCAATTTGTGAAGGAATCATAATAATTGCAAGTATAAACATATAAGCAAATGTACGACCCTTGAAGCGATACAAATGAAGTGAGTATGCAGATAATGCACTAAAGTATGTTGTAAGTACTGCTGAACATGTAGCAATAAATAAACTGTTTAAAATACCACGTGCAACAAACATATTCGTATCGCCAAATAAGGCCTTAAAGTTTCTTACAAAACTTTTACCTGGAAATAAAGATAACCCGCGTTGAATTTGAACGTGTGCTCTTGTTGTATTAATAACTAATGTATAGAAAATAAAGATGATTGCTGCTGCAAAAAGTATTAATACTAAATACACAATAAATCTAAAGAAGTAAAGAGTTAGCTTAGATTTTAAATCTACTTGTTTTAAAGGACGATTTATTTCCATGAAGCTTTCATCTCCTTTCTTCTTTGACGTTCAAGTTTTATTTCTTCAAGTTCTTCTTTGTTCATAATAAAGAATAGGATCATACTAATAGAGACAGTAATCATAAATAGAATAACCGATGCGGCACCAGCCAAACCGATTTGCTTACTTGGTCCAAGTAGTCCATTAATATACATAATTACTGTTCGTGCACTTTGTAGTGGCCCACCATTTGTTCTTGTAAAGATGTGTGGAATATCAAACATTTGGACACCACCGACAAGTGATGTTACAAAGACGAATAAAAGTATTGGTTTTAATAGCGGCAAGATGATTCGATAAAAGACTTGTAGACTGTTTGCGCCATCGACTTGTGCACTTTCGATAACTGTATCATCAATACCCATAATACCTGCCATAAGTAAAATGGTTGTGTTACCAAACCACATAATGAAGTTCATTAATGCAATAAGTCCTCTTGTTGGCCATACCCGGTCAACAAAGCTAAATGTCTCGCCAATAATTCCGCCATCAGTTAGTAATTTAGTTATAGCACCTGTATTTGAAAATAGTTGCATAAAAATGAATGAAAATGCGGATGCCATAACTAAATTAGGCATATACATAACTGTTTTAAAAAACCCTTGACCTTTAATCTTTAAACGCGTACTTGTAAACCATAAGGCAAGTAATAGTGAAACGACGATTTGTGGAACAAATCCAATGATCCAAATAATAACAGTGTTTCCTAAGTATTTAAAAAATAGACCATCTGCAAATAAAGCTTTGTAATTTAAAAACCATGCGAAATTTGGTCCAATTTCTCCTCTTACTTGATGATAGTAATATTCAAAGAAGCTATAGTAAAACGTTGAAAGTAAAGGTATGAGTGAAAATACGATATACACAATAAAAAATGGTGCGACAAAATAATAACCCCATTTATTGTAATTGATGACAGATTTTTTCTTGTGTTTTATAGTTTGTTGCATTATTTAACCTCGCTTAATAGATTTTAATAAGGGGCTTTTTAGGGCCCCTTATTAAAGAGGAAAGAAAGATATTCTTATTTAGGCTCTGCAGGTGCAGCAGGCATTTTTAATTCTGGATATTTTTCTTTAATGATGTTTGTGAAGTTTTCCCAAGCTTTAGCAAATGTTGCTTCGCCACTGAAGTAGTCTTTCATTGCATTTTGGATACCTTCGTTTAGACCTTGGTCATAAGGTGAAGCGTTTGACATGTCAATATTTTCAGCTGCGCCAGTAAATAACGCGATATGGTTTTGTCCACCTAAGAATGCTGAACCGTAAGTTGGGTCATTAGCGATCTTAGTCATAGCTGCTTTGTTATTTGTGTAGTCTTCAACGTCACGAGTAATTTGTTCCATAATGACTTCGTTAGCTGTTAATTTTAACATAATGTCTTTAACTAACGTTGGATTGTCTGTTCCTTTAGCACCAACGATCCAAGTTCCACCCCAGTAATAACTTTCTGGACCGTAAACAACACGATATTCACCAAATAAACCGTTACCTACTTCTTTTGGTGCATCTGGATCAGCTAGTGAGTTACCTAATAATGTAAAGTTAATTCCCCAAGTTGAATAGAAGAAACCGAATACGTCTCCATCTGGACCTTGGTCTTTTTGCCATCCTTCACTCCATAAACCGTTACCATTATTGTAACCTTTAGTCGTGAATTCTTTTGTTTGTTTAATCCAATCTAATACTTTTTGATCAAGAACTACATTGTCGTTTTCATCAACCCATGGTTTAGAGAAGTTATTTGAGAATGTACGATATGCATCATCATAACCTGATAACATCTTATAATCTTTAGCTGCCATTTGAGCTGCAACTTGGTTGAATTTAGTCCAGTCACTTAAAGCTGCTTGAACTTGTGTAGGATTGTCAGTACCTAATACTTCTCTAGCGATATCTGCACGGTATGCAAATAAACCTGGAGTTGCTTGCCATGAAACTGCTCTTAAAATGCCATCTTTGTCAGTTACAATGTCTTTTGTATATTGGTATTGATTAGCTAATGCTGATTCGCGAATACCAAGTTCACCAATAACATCTAATGCAAATCTGTCGTTAGCATATTTAGTCGCATAGTCTGCTTCGATTAAGAAAATGTCAACTTTATCGTTTGCAGCTGCATTTTCTTGTTGAGCTAATGCAGAATCTAGTGCTAATTGGTATGCATTGTTGTCATTAGCAACGATAACCCATTTAACGATTGTGCCGTCATCTAATAAGTCTGTACCATCTGTGTTTGTTTTCACATAACCTGGATAGTAAGCTCTAAAGCGGTCTTGGAATTCTGTATTCCATGCGCGGATGACTAATACATCGCCCTCTTTTTGTACTAATAAACCTGAATCATCGCCATCTTTATTACATGCAACCATAACGAATGCTGTAGCGATAACTAGTAATGTAAGTAAAACTTTTTTAAACATATTTTTCTCCTTTTCTATTTTTATATTTATTATTTTTTTACTTATTAATATCCTTAACTGTTTTGCCTTCTTGGAGTTTTCCGTTAATCATGATGATTTCCGGAACAAACGTTTTTGGTTTTTCAATTTGATCGACTAATTTAATCGCAGCCGCACGGCCAATTTCAACACTATCTTGTACATACGTTGTAAGAACCGGTCTTAAGATGCGACTTAAATAAATGCCATCATAGCCGACAACTGAAATGTCGTCTGGTACTTTTAAACCATGTTTTTCTATTTCGCTTAACCCTCCCATAAGCGAGTAATCATCGGGATAGATAATACATGTTGGCGGATCTTGTAAACTTAATAACTCTCTTGTTTGTAGGCCACTGTTTTTTGGAATATGATATAGGGCAGGTCTTACATACTCTGTTGGAATCGGGATGTTCAATCGTCCACACGCAGCATAAAACGCACTTAAGCGATCTTTTGTTACGCCAGTTAATTCCCCATGTATAAACGCAATTTTTCGGTGTCCTTGTTGATAAATATATTCGACAAGTGTTGCCAGTCCAACGGTATTATCTGACATAATCGCTGTGCGGTTTTTATAAATGTGATCAATTACAACAACCGGCATATCAGATTCGATTAAATCCATAACTTCTTTATCTTCGAAATCTGCAGTAACAATGATGATGCCATCACATCTACGATATCTTGCATGACTTAATAGTGTATGCTTTGTAGGCCCAACAATGTTTGAAATAAATGTCAAATCATAACCATGCGTTCTTAATTCTTCTTGAATGCTTCCAAGCATCGTTGAAAAATAGTCATGACCAAGTCCAGCACGTGCGTTATCAACATAGACAACACCAATGTTGTAAGAACGATTTGTTTTTAAGTTTCGTGCTGAAGAGTTTGCAATATAGCCCATCTCATTTGCCATCTTAACAATTTTACTTGTCATTGCCTCACTTATTTCATGGCTATTATTAAGTGCTTTGCTTACTGTAGCCACTGAAACACCTACTGCTTCAGCAATGTCTTTTAGTTTTACCATTGCATTTCTCCTTTACGCAATCGTTTACGCAACTACATTTTATCATCTAGAAAGTGGCAATACAATACAATTAATAACGAAAATGTAAGCGTTTTATTTTCGTAAAATTTATAAAAAATAAAAGGCCATGTTTCTCTAAACATAGCCTTAAATCTTACTATTCTAATTCAAATGCTCCTGTAAACAATTGATAGTAAACACCTTGATATTCAATTAAATCGTAATGGTTACCACGTTCAATGATACGTCCATCTTCTAAAATAATAATTGCTTTTGAGTTTTTAATTGTTGAAAGTCTGTGAGCAATTACAAATACCGTTCTTCCTTCCATCAATTTATCCATACCATCTTGAATTAGTTTTTCTGTATATGTATCAATACTTGAAGTTGCTTCATCAAGAATAAGTACTGGTGGATTTGAAATCGCTGCACGTGCAATTGATAACAATTGACGTTGTCCTTGTGAAAGGTTTGCGCCATCATCTGTCACTATTGTGTCATAACCTTGTGGAAGTTTTAGTATAAATTCATGTGCATTTGCCAGTTTAGCTGCTTCAATAACATCGTCATCTGTCGCATCTAATCGTCCATAACGAATGTTTTCTCTGACAGTTGTATGGAAAAGGTGTGTATCTTGTAAGACCATACCTAATGCACGGCGAAGTGCTGATTTTTTAATACGTACAATATCAATGCCATCAAATGTAATAGTACCTGAATTAACTTCATAGAATCGATTTATTAAATTTGTTATTGTTGTTTTTCCTGCACCGGTTGAACCAACAAATGCAATTTTTTGACCTGGCTTAGCAAACACAGACACATCTTTTAAGACAAGCTGATCCTTTATGTAACCGAAGTTTACATGATCTAAGCGAACATCACCTCGAAGCAAGATAAGTTCATTACCATCTTTCCATGCCCAAATGTTTGTGTTTTCATCTGTTTCAACAAGTTCATTATTTTCGCTATATTTCGCATTAACTAAAACAACATCACCTTTATCTACTTCTTTTTCTAAATCAAGAACTTCAAATATACGACCAGCACCAGCGAGTGCCATTTGAACAAAGTTTAATTGTTGACCCATTTGGTTTACTGGTCCAGTAAATTGTCGAGTAAATAATAAATAAGTTACTAATTGCGGAACACTCAAATCTCCTCTTAGCACAAGTAAGCCACCTAAAATTGCTGCAATCGCAAAACTTAAGTACCCCATATTTACAGTAAGTGGAATTAACACACCGCTTCTTGACATAGAAATTCTTGCCGCATCTGTAACATTACGGTTTAATTTTGTAAAACGGTTAATTGCTTCATCTTCATAACGGAAGACTTTAACAACTTTTTGTCCTTCAACCATTTCTTCAATAAATCCAGTAATTGCCCCAACATTTTTTTGTTGTGCGATAAAGTATTTTTTACTACGACGTGAAATGTAACGTGTCACTCCAATTAATAAAATACTAAATACTACTGTAAAGATTGATAATAGCCACGACGTCATAATCATCGCGAACAAATAGCCAATCATAAGTAATATGGATGTGGCAAGTTGTGGAAGACTTTGTGAAATCATTTGACGGGTCGCATCAACGTCGTTTGTATATCGACTCATTACATCGCCATGCTTATTACTATCAAAGTAATTAAGTGGCAAGTCCATCATATGTGTAAACAGTTTTTCTCTAATAGAAAATAAGGTATCTTGCCCTACACGGACCATAATTCTTAAGTGAATGTATGTAAATGTAATATTAATTAGATAGAAACCTGCCATAATTAAGACTAAACGAATAATATTCGTAAAGTCGCTACTATTTTCTTTAAACAGCCTTACGGCTTCGTCTAAGACGTTTTGGATCGTTGACATCCCTTGCACGTTTGCGAATGTTGCTGTTAACATAAAAAGCAATACAAAGATAATTTTAAATTTATGTTCTTTAAATACAAGTTTTAATAAGCGAAGGAAAGTACCTTTTTTGGCAGTTTTTTTAACGTTTGTCATCTTACTCTACCTCCTTAGCTTTATTTTGTGCATCGTAGATAGTACGATACATCTCGTTATTTGCATATAGTTCATTATGTTTACCTAATGCACTAATACCATTTTCGTCCATGATGATAATAATATCTGCTTTTTCGATCGATGACAATCTTTGACTAATAACAACTTTTGTCATATCTGGCGTTTCATTTTGAAGCGATTGTCTTATTTTAGCGTCTGTCTTCGTATCAACAGCACTTGTTGAATCATCTAAAATTAAAATTTTCGGATTTGCAATCAATGCACGTGCAATCGTAAGTCTTTGACGTTGACCACCACTGACGTTAACGCCGCCTTGTTCAATCCAAGTATCAAGTTTTTTCTCCGTTTTCATAACAAAATCATATGCCTGAGCTTTTTTTAATGCATCGATAATTTCTTCATCGGTTGCATCTTTTTTACCCCATTGGATATTTTCTCGTATTGTGCCACTGAATAAAACATTTTTTTGCAATACTAGAATTACTTCTTTTCTTAAGGACTCTAAACTGTATTGCTTAATATCTTCGCCACCAACATAAATTGAACCTTCAGTTGTATCGTATAAACGGGCAAGCAATTGAACGAGTGTTGATTTACCTGTTCCTGTTGAACCGAAAATACCAACAAATGATCCGCTTGGTACATCTAGGTTAATGTTTTGTAATACGTTTTTTTGACTACCTCTATATTTAAATGAAACATTATCAAATTTAAATGAACCATCCTTAACTAGATCAATTGGATTTTCAACTTCTGTTAAAAGTGGTACTTCATTTAAAACTTCATTAATTCTTTCAACAGATGCTCTTGACATTGTAAACATTAAGAACACTTGACTAATCATCATTAAACTAAATAATACTTGGTTAATGTATGTAATTGTATTTGCAAATTGACCCTCAGTTAACGTTTCTGACACAATCATTTTCGATCCGATAAAGCCAATAAGTACAAAACTTACGCCGATTGCAAACTGCATAAGCGGGTTATTAAAGATAACAATTTTTTCAGCTCGAATAGCAATATCTTGTACATCTTTCGCAGCTTTCTTAAAGCGTTTAACTTCATAATCTTCGCGAACATACGATTTAACTGTACGAATACCAATTAAATCTTCTTGAATGGTTAAATTTAAATTATCAATTCTACCAAACATTTGCATAAAATATTTATGCGCGCGTGTCATAATGAAATAAAAACCAACAATTAATATCGGAACAACAATTAAAAGCACCATTGCAAGTTTACCTGCAAAAATTGAGATTGTTGCTATTGAGAAAATAAATAGCATCGGTGCTCTTAAGGCAACCCTTAACACCATATTTGTTGATTGAACAAGCATTGTTGTATCCATTGTAATTCTTGTTATTAGACTTGATGTTTTAAAATTATCAATATTTTCAAATGAATACGTTTGAATTTTTTCAAACTGTGCTTGGCGTAAGTTGTTACCAAACTCGGTAGCTACTTTCGCGCCAACACGTGTAACTAAAACACCGAAGATAAGCGCGATAATCGCTGATACGATCATCAAACCACCATACATGAAAATAATATTTTTATCTGGAACAACATTTCCAAACGCATCTTTAGCATTAATACCGTCGTCAATTAATTTAGACATAAATACAGGAATTAAAATTTCAAATAATACTTCAATAATGACATATATTGGAATTTTAATTAAATCTTTTTTTAGTGGTTTAAAGTATTTTAACAAGTTCTTCATTTTGTCTCCTCCTCATCTAGCCATTTATCTATTTTACTTGTAATTTTTGAAAATACTTTTCGTTCTGATTCAGTTAGCAATTGATAGATATCATTTTCTAACTGTGTAATCGTCTCGATAGCTTTAAGTGCCATTTTTTCACCAGTATCAGTTAAAATAATACGGCGTTTTCTACGATCAAGTTCTGACTCAATACGTTGAATGTATCCGCTGTTTACAAGCACATCAATCATGCCAGTAACTGTCCCTCCACGAATTTGAAAAGCTTGTTCTAAATCCTTTTGATAAGTCACTTCGTCTTTTTTATGATATAAGTATGTTAATATGCGCGATTGTCCCGCATATAAACCATTGATTGAATGTTTTTTGTCTAGCAGTCGTTTCAGTTTATTTGTTAGAATAAACATCTCTTTTGCCATTTGTTTTCTTTCCATGAAATACCTCCTATTTAGTTAGGTTCCTAACTATTATAGATGTTTTTCAAATGTTTGTAAACTGTTAAGCAATACTTTTTTAATGAAAACGGTTTTAGTAATTTTACATTGACTATTATAAAATTTTACATACAAAAAAAGACCCTAATTTTACATATTTTTTAAGGTCTTTTCAGTCTTTTTTTATTTTAATAAGTATTTTGAAATGAACTTACTCACTTTTTGTTTAACGAATAAAATAAGTATATCAAAGATTATAATAAGCGGCATCATAATCACTAACGTTATTTTTAATACTTCACCTAAACCATTTAGAGATACATCTAAAAAAGGGTATGCATAAAAACCTGTAAACGGACCTGTGGCTAGTATGATTATAAAATAAAGTAGTGGGTGAATCAGTCCTACCCATAATTTTTTATACGTAACATTTTCATTAACGAAAATTAAATAATAGAACACAAAATAGATAGGATTAAAAGTATGAACTAAAAAATTTAAGAAATTATTTAAATCGTAAATTGTAACTACTGTTGATGGTATCATTAAATCTGTCAACAACAAATGATAAACAACACCGGTTATACCAATACTAAGCATGCCAATGAAACTTATGTACTTGAATAACTTATGATTTTCCTTCTTAAAATAAATCATTATAAAAATAAGAAACAAAATAAGGTTGCTTTGGTTTGTAAAATAGCGTAAAGATGTTAAACTTGTATATGCGAGCGCATTAATTACAGCTACGCCTGTAAATATCAAACCAATCAAACTGAACATTCGTTTATATGTTAAAAGTTTTTTCATTGAACGTTTCATATGCCTTTCCTTATATTAATTGATACTATTATAACATAACACACATTCAACAGATACTTATACAGAGGGAGTTCTATGATTATTTTCATTTCACCAAGCAAGACCTTTTCAAATGTTATAGATGACAGTAACTTAACCTGTCTTTTTGAGACTAAAACAAATAAATTATTACTTAAATTAAAAGCGATGACTATAGAAGAAATTACACAAACATTTAAACTTAGCGATAAACTTTCTAAAGATGTTTTTGATTACTATCAAAACCCAAAATATGGAAAAGCTATCGAATTATATCATGGGGTACAGTATAAAGCATTAGATTATAAATCTATTAGACATTCAACCAATACCTTATATATTATGTCCGCATTATATGGACTACTTCGCCCTGATATGTATATTCAAAAGTATCGTTTAGATTTTTTTCATCATCCGTTTAAAAACCTTTATGAATATTGGCAAAAAGATATTGAAGATTATTTATCCAAACATCATTTAAATGAGATGTTTATAAATCTAGCTAGTGAGGAGTTTGGTAGTTTAATCAAAAACTTAGAAAATGTATATACGATTCAATTTACAAGTAATAAACGCTTAAGTAGTGTTTTATTAAAACAAGTTCGTGGTATGTTTGCTCGATTACTTTTAAATAGCAATGCTAAAACATTAGCAGATATCAAAGCGATAAATGCTCTTGGATTTGTTTATAAAGATATCATTGATAAAGATATCATCTTTTATCTGAAGCAATAAAAAATGGAACTTGATGTTCCATTTTTTTACTCTTCATCGTCATCCTTGTCATCTTCTTCTTTTGGTGAGCGTTTCACAACAACGATACGTTTACCTTCATTTGTTATAATCGCAACCATCGGAACACTTAAGAATACAAGCCAAGCATATGCCCAAAGTCCAAAGAATGTGCCTAAAATCATAAATATAATAACACTTAAGAATGGCATATATGCGACAGGTTGCTTAAAGCGTTCATGTATGAATATACGTGCCATAGGGAATGTTAATAAAATAATCCATGACCAATGCCATACATCATCAAATACAAAGCTTACGATAAGGTATATAATCACAATAACTAGCCCTGAAATAAGTGAGGGACGAACTTTAGTTTTCCATTCTGATGATCCAAATTCGAATGTTATACCATTTAATAACATCGCGATACCAAGTACACCTAAATATGGTGTCCAAGCGACGTTTTTATAGCCTAGCACATGATATAACACTTGTTGTAATATAACACCAACAACAATCGTAATAATAAGTAAAATGTTCTTTTTATCATTTGGTTTTGTTAATATAAGTGCTGTTAAAGGTATGATGGCATAGACGGCATAACCATATGCATAAAACTCTACACTCACCAAGTGACTTACTAAGAAATAAACAGCAGTTGCAATAAACGGTGTAAGACCAATATATTTATCACGCCCTTTAGACTGTAATAAAATAGCTGTAACTGGAATAAGTAAGAATACAAGCCAACCTGGATGCCATGCGCCAAAGTAAAATCCTATAAATAAAAACAGAATAATACTTAAAAATGGTGTATATGCTATAAATTTTGATCGTCCCTTAACATTAAAAGTTATCGCAGTTATTGGAATAAGTAAGAAACTCATCCATGAAAACTCCATCAAATCAAGCGGATATGCGAGTATAAAGAATAAGATGATTGAAACGAATGGAGATAGTGCAACCATTCGATTAGATTTTTGAACATATCGATAGCTCAATGTATCCTTAAGTGACTGATAGATTTTATCAGGTGTACCTAATTTTTTATAAATTTCTTCATCAGTTAATCCATGTTCAAGTGCACTATCATAAAGTTCTGTATAATCATCGACAATATTTTCAACGTCACTATCGATGACGTTCTTATTTAAAAAATAATCTTTTAATTGTTCTAAATATAACTTTTTATTCATCAATTTCTCTCCTATATAATATTTTGTTAACATTATCAATAAACTCGGTGTAACTATCTAAGTATGCCTTTAATTTTTTATTGCCTTTATCGGTTATACGATAATACTTTCTCTTTGCACCTAATGGGCTATCTACGGTATAAGTTTCAAATAACTTTTGTTCGGTCAGTCTTCTTAAAATTGGATAGATCGTATTTTCATTAACATCTAGAAGTGTAGCCAGTCTATCAATGATTTCAAATCCATACATTTCTTTATCCTTAACAGCTTTTAGAATGCATAAATCTAAGATACCTTTTTTAAATTGTGTATTCACTGTAACACTCCTTTCTTACATGTATTGTGTATCACACACTACTATAATATCACAGTGCTGTGTGATACACAATACCTAAATGAAAAAAAGTCACACATTTTTTTGCGTGACTTTTAAATCGTTTATTTTACAACAATATTTACAATTTTATTTGGTACGACAATAACTTTTACGATTTGTAATCCATCTGTAAATTTACGAACGTTTTCTTGTTCTAAAGCAAGCGTTTCAAGTTCTTTGTTACTTAAATCTTTAGCTACTGTAATCGTTGCACGAAGTTTACCATTAACCGATACGGCAACAGTTACATCGCTAGATTCTAAATACTTCTCATTGTATGTTGGAAAATCTGAATAAATAAGTTGTTCATTTTGTTTGAGCGCTACTTCATTTAACTCTTCGGTCATATGTGGAGCAATCGGATTTAGAAGTTTTAAGAAATCACGTGCTTGACGTTTAGAAATACGCTTAACTCGATAAACTTCGTTAACAAAGATCATCATTTGGCTAATTGCTGTGTTAAATGCTAGTTTTTCATAGTCGTCGGTTACTTTCTTAATCGTTTGATGGAAGATAGGGTTTAATTCCTCAACATCCTCATCAGTTATGTCAAATTCAAACATACGCCATACGCGATCTAAGAATCGTTTAGCACCTTTAACACCGTCAACGGACCAAGCTTTTTCTGCTTCTAGTGGTCCCATAAACATTTCGTAGAGTCTTAAAGTGTCCGCGCCATCTGAATGAATAACGTCATCAGGGTTTACAACGTTACCTCTAGATTTACTCATTTTTTGACCGTCTGGTCCTAAAACCATACCTTGGTTAACGATTTTCATGAATGGTTCTTTTGTATCAACAATATTTAAATCATATAAGAACTTGTGCCAGAAACGTGCATAAAGTAAGTGACCAACAGCATGTTCAGTACCACCAATGTATAAATCTACTGGTAACCATTTTGATAATTCTTTTCGAGCTTCTTCACTATTTAATGGAATAACACCTAAATGATTTTTTAAAATATATGCAATGTAATACCAAGAACTACCTGCTAATTGCGGCATCGTGTTTGTTTCACGGCGCACATCCATACCTTTGTAGTTTAAATACAACCAATCGGTTGCATTAGCTAGTGGTGACTCACCTGTACCACTAGGTTTAATATTTTTTAACTTAGGTAAATCGAGTGGAAGGTCTTCATCATCAAGTAAATGAATACGACCTTGTTCGTCGTATACAACAGGGAATGGTTCACCCCAATATCTTTGTCGAGAAAACACCCAATCGCGAAGGCGATATGTTGAATGTTTGTAGCCAAGTTTCGCTTTTTCTAAATACTCGATAATTTTCTTTTTAGCATCTTCGTTATTTAAACCATCGATAATACCTGAGTTGTAGTGAATACCATCACCAGTGAATGCACCATCAGCTTCACCTTTAATAACTTCGATAATGTCTAAGCCATAGTTTTGGGCAAATTCAAAATCGCGCGTATCATGTGCAGGTACTGCCATAACTGCGCCTGTACCATAATGCGGTAACACATAATCGGCAATCCAAATAGGAACTTCCTTATTGTTAATTGGATTAACAGCGTATGCACCAGTGAAAACACCAGTTTTCTCTTTATCTGTCATACGCTCTAAATCACTCTTTTGTTTTGTTTGTTCAACATAAGTGTTTACTGCATCTTTTTCATCAGCTGTAGTAATTTCATTTACAAAGGGATGTTCAGGTGCTAATACGACATATGTAGCACCATAAATCGTATCCGGTCTTGTGGTAAAGACTTCAAACTGTTTGTTTGAACCGGCAACTTTAAATGCTATCATCGCGCCATCGGATTTTCCAATCCAATTGCGTTGCATTTCTTTTAAGTTTTCTGGCCAGTCTAATAAATCTAAATCTTCTAACAAACGGTCAGCATACTCTGTAATTCTAAGTACCCATTGACGCATTGCTTTTTTAACTACTGGATAGTTTCCGCGCTCTGAAACCATACGACCATCAACCATTAAAATTTCATCGTTAGCTAATACCGTACCTAATTGTTCACACCAGTTAACTTCAACATCTTTTAATACTGCTAAATTATGTTCATATAATTTTTTAAAAATCCATTGAGTCCATTTAAAAATATTTGAATCAGATGTTGCAAATTCTCGATCCCAGTCAACACCTTTACCCGATTCAATAATTTGTCGTTTAAAGTTTTTAATATTTTCATACGTAAATGTACGTGGGTCATTACCTGTTTGTAGCGCATATTGCTCAGCAGGGAGACCAAAAGCGTCCCATCCCATTGGATGTAGTACGTTATAGCCTTTCATACGTTTGAATCGACTTATAATATCTGTAGCCGTATAACCTTCAATATGACCAACGTGTAAGCCTTGAGCACTTGGATATGGGAACATATCCATCACGTAATATTTATCTTTTAAATTTGAATCTTCAGTTTTAAAAAGTTTTTGGTCATACCAACGTTTTTGCCATTTTTTCTCGATCTCACGAAATTGATATTTCATTTAAACCCCTCATTTCTTGTTAATATCAATTATATATGAAATTAACGTTTTTATCAATTAAAGAAGCCGTTTTTTTGCAATAAAAAAAGCAGAATTCATCCGCTTCTTTTAATTAATTTCTAATTTAAATTATTGTAGTGATTCAATCACTTTCACAAGGTCGCCAACTGTACGAATACCTTGAGCTGCTTCATCACTAATTTGAATGTCAAATTCTTCTTCAACTTTCATGATTAATTCAACAGCGTCAATTGAGTCTGCTCCTAGGTCTTCAGAAATTCTTGATTCTGGCGTAATTTTTTCTGCTGGAATTTTAAGTTCTTCAACTATAAGTCCTTTAATTTTTTCGAAGATCATCTTTTTCCCTCCTTATAATCAGCATACCTATTTTATGACAATAAATAATTTTTGTCAAGCAAAGATATTTTGAATATCGAAGTTTTAATTTTATGATGTCATTATTTTTTACATATTTTCGATATGTTTATATATAAAATATGCTCTTTTTCGCTATATAATGCCATATAAAAAAATGTAAAAAAGAATTTATATTCAAGTTATGATACAATATCACTAGGTGATAAAATGAAGAATGTAAATTGGCTGAAAAAAGAAAAAATCGCTCATAGAGGATTATTTGATAATTCTAAACATATATATGAAAACACACTTGAGGCATTCAATCTTGCCTTAGAACATAACTATGCAATCGAAATGGATATACAATTAACACTTGATAATGAAATCATTGTTTTTCATGATAAAGATTTAAAACGATTCTTTAATATTGATAAACGTGTTAGTCAAACACGTTATGAAGAGTTCATTGAACTTGGTAAAAATGGTTTAAAAGCTCCGTTATTTAAAGATGTTTTACATCATGTTAATGGTCAAAAACCATTGTTAATTGAATTAAAAGCATTTAAAGATTATAAGCTGTTAGTAGATAAAACAATGCAGGAGTTAAATAGTTATAAACATCCTTATGCTCTGTTTTCATTTGATCCAAGAGTTGTTTACTACTTAAAGAAAAAGTATCCTTGTGTCATACGAGGTCAAATTACAAGTTCATTTAAAGATGATAAGATGAGTCCATTTGTTAAATTTATGATGAAACGTATGATAACAAATAAACTTACCCAACCTGATTTTATTAGTTATGATATTAAAGATTTGCCAAACAAATACGCAGATCGAGCATTTAAAAAAGGTCTTGTTGTTATAAGTTTTACTGCAAGAAATAAAGATGAGTTTTATTTTGTACGCAAATCTTATCACAATGTTGTTTTTGAAAATTTTAGACCATAAATAGGAAAACACCTCCATCGTATAATGGAGGTGTCTTTTATAATATTAGTCAATGTTAAAATATCCCAAGTTTTTTCTACCTAAGTTACATTCACGAAAATACGACTTATCATTATAGAGTGCATAAATCGGATGATCGATTAATATAGGAGGAAAATTAGTTGCATACATATCCTTTAGTTCATTAAAGAACTTTTGAGCTTCTTCTTTTTCCTTTTCAGAAAAAAGTTCCATTGAATATGCAATTGAAATATGAAACTCATAAGTATCATCGAGTTTTAAGTGAATTAAATCTGCAACTGGCTTTTGGTACATTAAAGTGGACACATTAAGTAAGAAATTCGTAATTTGAATAATACACTTCAATTGGTGTTTTATAACCAATTGATCCGTGAATCCTTTTTTTATTATAGAAACCTTCAATATATCTGAATATTCCTAATTTAGCTTCCTCATAATTTTTAAATATTTGCCTGTGGATATACTCACGTTTGATAATTGAATGAAATGCTTCAATTGGTGAATTATCTGCAGGATTTCCTTTTCTAGAGTATGAGTGTATGATACCAAGTTTACTTAGTAATTCTTTAACCTCATAACTTAAATACTGACTGCCTAAATCTGATTGTACAATGATGCCTTTAGTATCCTTTGTTTTATAGATTGCTTGTTTAATTGATTCAATCACTATTTCTTTTGTCATTCTCTTACTATAACAGTAACCAATAATCATTTTAGAATGTAGGTCCATGACACTCGCTAAATATGTCCACCCATTATAGATTGTGTGGATATAGGTGATATCCACACCCATTTCTTATTTGTCATGGATGTCCCAAATTCACGGTTCATAAGATTTTCTTTATCATCTGGTGCTTTTGATTTACTACCAGGATTAAATCTTTTGGTTATAATAGACTTTAAACCTAAGCGTCTCATATAACGGCTAATACGCTTAACCGATGCATAATAACCTTGTTTTAGTAGTTCCTTTTGTAGTTTGGGTGCACCATAGATACCGTCAAACGCTTGATATAAATCGATTATTCTACTTTCTAAATCTAGACGATCAATTTCTCGTAGAGACATTTGAGTGTTAAAAATTTTATATGCTGTACTACGGTTGATTTTTAAAACATTACACATGCGTTTAATTTCATACACATGTTTAAAGAGTTTAACGAAATTCACCTTTTTATTTAGGCTTTTCTAATCGAAATGGTGAGTCGCTTTTTTTAAGATTTCATTTTCCATTTCAAGTTCTTCAATACGCTTTTGCATTGCTTGTTTATCTTTTTGATTAAGTGGTGTATCAGAATCAATGTGATCTATTAGTTTCAATTCTTTAATCCATTTATAGATTGTATCGCCAGGAATGCCATATTCACTAGACAATTTAGTTACAGATTGCCCTTGTTTGCTCAGTACATATATTTGTTCTTTAAAATCAATTGAGTAACGTTTACCAGTCATGGTTTTTGACATGAAGCATCGCCTCCTTCCTCATATTTTATCATAAGTAAGGATTCTTACTATTCATGTCTACTGTTCTATACTAAATACC
>DUPY01000050.1 GCA_012838065.1 Acholeplasma sp.
ATTTATCATACTTTAAATTAAAAAGCAACCAAATAAGCAAATAAAATATGCAATAATGACATATATACATATAAATACATATATTTATATAGGATGTTGCTATTTTTAATTGCTTTTTTTTGCGTTATGTTATAATATAAGCGTAAACCTATGCCTTTAGCAAATGGTTGCAATTTTAAAAAAATAGTGATATACTTACTAAGTCGTTATTATGAAACACCTATAAACCCAAGGATTATATACAAAATATTTACACAAACAAGGAGGGTAACATGGCGAAAACAGTCAGTGGAACTCTATTCAAAAAAATGGTTACAAACGGAGCATTAAACTTAAAAAATAACTTTAAAGAAATTGATCATCTAAACGTATTCCCAGTACCAGATGGGGACACAGGCACAAACATGCAAATGACAATGATGGCTGGTGTAAAAGAAGTTTCTAAATTAGATTCACAATCTATTGTTGATATATCGAAAATTTTATCTCGCGGATTACTAATGGGAGCTAGAGGTAACTCAGGTGTTATTCTATCTCAATTTTTCCGTGGGCTTTATAGTGAAATTGCTAAAATTGATAACGGATCAGCGAGTATCCAAGAATTTATTCAAGCACTTGTCGGTGGCTACCAAATGGCATACCGTGCAGTTATGGATCCAGTTGAAGGAACAATCTTAACCGTTGTTAGAGAGTCTGCTGAAAAAGTTCTTCGCGAACAATCTAACCTTAAGAGTGTTGAAGATGTTATTAGAACTTATTTAGAACAAGCCAAAGAAACTTTAGCGAAAACACCAGAATTATTACCCGTATTAAAAGATGCAGGCGTTGTCGATAGTGGCGGTGCAGGTTTTATTAAAATTATTGAAGGTTGGCTAATGGCACTTGAAGGTAAATCAATTGCTGAAGAAGCTCAACAAGAAACTCATACACATACACATGACCATGTTGGTGCACACGCATTAGGCGACATCGATATTAAGTATGGTTATTGTACAGAATTTATTGTAAAATTGTTTAATCCAGAAAAATTTGATGAAAAATTCATGAAAGATCCATTATCACAAATGGGTGATTCTTTAGTTGTTGTTTCAGATGATGACCTCTTAAAAGTACACGTTCATACAAATCAACCAGGTGTTGCAATTACACTTGCTCAAAGATATGGTGAACTTCAAACAATGAAGGTTGAAAACATGCGTTTACAACACAGCAATCTTATGAGTGAAGATATGCATAGTAAAACGGATCATGTTGAAGAAAAACCAAAACAGAAAGCTAAATATGCGATGATTGCTGTTGCATCAGGTGATGGCATTAAAGACGCGTTTAAAGAATTAGGCGTTGACTTAATTATTGATGGCGGTCAAACAATGAACCCATCAACAGAAGCTTTTGTTAAAGCTGTTGAATCTTTAAATGCAGAACATGTAATTATCTTACCAAACAACAAGAATATTATTTTATCTGCAGAACAAACATTAGATTTATGTCAAGATTATAATATTCGTGTCTTAAAGAGCAAGAGCATTGCTCAAGGTTATGCTTCGTTAATGGCGTTTGATCCAACATTAGATATTGATGAAAATATTGAAGGTATGACTGAAGTGATTTCAAATATGAAATCAGGTGAAGTTACATATGCCGTACGTGACACAGAAATCAATGGAGTAACAATCAAAAAAGACGATTTCATTGGTATCTCACAAAATGAAATAAGAGTTTCTACGCCAAACAAAGTTGAAACTACAGCCAAATTGTTGAAATCAATGGTTGATGAAGATTCAGAAATCGTAACATTGTTCTATGGCGTTGATGCAACTGAAGATGAAGTTGAAGAAGTATTAGGAGAAATCAAGAAATTGAATCCTGATGTTGAAGTTGAAGTCATCGAAGGTAAACAAGATATCTACTCATTTATTATTGCAGTAGAATAATACATACAACATTCAAATAAAATAAAAAGGTGCTTGCACCTTTTTTACATGCAGACGTGGTGGAATGGTAGACACGCTACTTTGAGGGGGTAGTGGGCATAAGCCCGTGTGAGTTCAAGTCTCATCGTCTGTACCATATTGAATGCATAGGTTTGATACAATGTCAGACCTTTTTTATTTGTTGGCAGAAAGGGGAAAATACCTATCCGCCAGTTTATATAAGATCAATAATAGTCAATCTTTAGACTCATTATTGGTCTTTTTTTGCTTTTTTAGGTAACAATTTAACGATTTGATAACAATTTAACGATTATCTAACAATTTAA
>DUPY01000051.1 GCA_012838065.1 Acholeplasma sp.
AAATGTCGAGTAAACTATATTTTTCTTCTCAATATTACGTATAATGTTCCATTGCCATTTCATTGCACGATTTTTATTAGAACTAACAGAGACTTGACCTTTTCTATAATATGCAAGAATTTCAGTTAAACCGTAGGCTCTGATATTATTTTCTTTTAAGATAGATAACCAAAGTGCATAATCTTCGTGGCCAATTTTTAACATTTCAAAAGGTCTAACTTTTGTTTTGTCAATAACGACTGTTAAACATCCAATGAAGTTACCTCTAAGGAGTTGTTTATAACTTCTAGATTTTGGTACTTTGACGTATTGTTGTAAGGGCATACCCTTATGATCAATAATTTCATAAGCTGTATAGGAAAATGCGTAGTTATTTTCAAGCATAAAATGGATTTGTTTACTTAGTTTATCTGAATGCCATAGGTCATCAGAGTCTAAAAACGCAATGAATCTACCGGTACTTGCTTTAATACCATGGTTTCTTGCTTGTGCGACACCTTGATTTTCTTTTAAATCAATAACTTTAATTCGTTGATCCTTTCTTTCAAAATCATTAACGATACTCATTGTATTATCCGTAGATTTATCGTTAATGATAATAAGCTCAAAGTCCTTATATGTTTGATTTAAGACGGATTGTATGGATTTTGCTATATAATTTTCAGCATTGAATGCTGGCATAATAATACTTACTTTATTCATGACGCCACCTCTTGTATTTTATGATTTAATAAATTTGAATCTTGTTGTACATCTAACTTTGTACTTGTTTTAGTAAGTTTTTGGTTATTTAAGAAAATAAATGGTATTGTCATTGGAAATAACCAAATGTTTTGACTAAAGAATGTTAAAACAAAAATAACAATTAAACCTAGGCGTTTCTCATTATTAATGATAAATGCCGCAAGGTAAAAAATTAAGAAATAAACGCCATATCTTGCAACCATTTGAGCGATTGCATCCCATGGTGGTAAAATAACTTCAAAATATTCTATGAATTTAAAATTACCTAATCCAAAAGGATATTTAAACATAACGTTCATACCATTCATAAACGGTATAAATCTTTGTGAGAATGATGAACTACCTACAAGTTTGTTTCGAATTTGATATTCGATAACTTCGTATAACACCGGTGAAAAAAAGGCTAGTCCATAAAGCGATACTGTCATGATTTTTTTATTATCAATCATGATTCTAACAAAGATGATGCCTAAAATTAGTAAGCCTACAGTAGATAATGTTGTTAAGATAATAAATGCGTAAAATATGACAACAAACACACTTTTTTTCTCGTTTTTAATGAAATAATATGTGTATAG
This sequence comes from Acholeplasma sp., assembly GCA_012838065.1. Classification (GTDB taxonomy): domain Bacteria; phylum Bacillota_I; class Bacilli_A; order Acholeplasmatales; family Acholeplasmataceae; genus DUPY01. Next base: position 1,323 of record DUPY01000051.1, read on the forward strand.
GGCAATATTTATTAATAATTGATAAACACCAGGTTCCCACGCTATTCCTGAATTACGTTTAAGAGGTAATCCTTCAGAAACCAATATATTAAAGAAAATTGCTGTTTTATGGGTTGTATGTTTATTCGTATATGTTATTAATCTAGGTACAATTTGTGGAGCAAACGTATAGATAAACACACCTACAACTGAAAATATCGCTGTAAAAAATATAATTTTCTCAAAGGCTAGAATAAATTCTCTAAATGAGTATTTATTAGCAATCATGTATGAATTAATAAATACAAGTGGGATGTAGAGTGACAATAGTTGAATACCTAATATTGATTTAGAAAACATCAAATCAAGATATACAATAATTAAACAAAATATTATAAATAGAATTAAGAAGTATGTGTTTCGTTTACTACTTTTCGTAAATAGGTATTTAATATTAATAAGAAAATCAAACAACAAAACCACTGACTTAATCTCTTGATTAATCAGTGGAGTTACGCTAATAAATATTAACATGAATACTTCTAGATACAATCCGATTGTACCTTTATTGATTGATTTC